>CAMAQS010000063.1 GCA_945860565.1 Chitinophaga pinensis
GAACAAATTCCATTTCAAACGACTGGGGATTCATTGATCCATCGGGGGTATTTCAAGGCAAAAACGCCCGCTTTGTAAAAGCGTGGTGGTACACAACGGCAGGACAGCGCTGTTTTGAGCAGCGCGAAAACCGCGCGGTAGCGCTACCAAGCGGCATCTATTTTGTGGGCCTCTGGATTGAAGAAAACGGCATTCAGCGGCAGGTGCTGGTGAAAGTGAGTTTGGGGATTTGAGGGGGATTAATCATTATTTTAGAGCAATTGGAAAGGGTTTATAGAGAAATCATTAATTTTACACGAATTTCATGATCTCTTACAATCCCAAAGACTGGTTTACATTTATTTTTCGAATTCACAAGACAGAAACCTTGCGTGAGTTGTGGCCATTGTTGGTGGCAATTGGTGCCTATTCGTTGGGATTAGAATACGTTGAAGAGTTGTTACTAAAGAATAAGATTACCATTCAACGGACACAAAATATTGGAATTGTTTATTCCATATTGGGTTTTACTTTGTCGTTGTTTTTGGTGTTTAGAACAAATACGGCTTATGACAGATGGTGGGAAGGCCGAAAACTATGGGGACAACTGATCAATACCAATCGGAATTTGTTGATTCAAATTAGCACGTTCTTAAATCAGCCTTCTGATGCGAAAAAAAGAGAAACATTGGGTGAACTCATTGCACTATTTCCAACGGTGTTGCGATTGCATTTAAAAGACGAAAGAATATCCCCCGAAAACACAAAAAAAGAGATAGAAAATAGTTCTATTTACGTCTATTACGAAGGATTATATAAAAGCACGCATCAGCCACTCTATTTGGCAGAACAATTGTTAAAATTGGTAAAAGGCCATTTTTATGAAAATCCTGAAAAGAATGGTTTCGAACTGGAGTTAATGAGAACTGAGTTAACGGCATGGATGGATATTTGCGGGGCTTGTGAGCGCATTAAAAACACCCCCATTCCATTTAATTATTCGGTATTTATAAAGAAATTTATTTTTATTTATGTGATGTTATTTCCAGTGGTTTACAGCACACAATTGGGACTAATGATAGCACCTGTAACGATGTTTATTTTGTATGTATTGGCGAGCATAGAGCTTATTGCTGAAGAAATCGAAAATCCATTTAACGGAGACGACAATGACTTGCCTTTGGAGCAATTATCGGGTGTCATTGAGCGTTCCGCTGACCAAATTTTGTTGAAGAATCAATCCAAATAACTTCATTTTACATTTCTGTGACAAACTACTTATTTCAAAAGGGGGATTAAAAAGTCCAATAAAATTAATTATTTACGAACACTTATTGTATTCATGCCAGTATCTTCAACTGATTCTTTTTCAATTCTATGCATCTTACTTATTGTAAATTGTACAATATTCATTAAATAACTTTATGTTTGTACAAATAATATTATAAAAAAGAATGAAAAAAATTTACAGTTTACTAATCTTGGGATGTTCTAGCATCATAGGCTTTGGACAAGGCAAGCAGAATGTCACTTTTAGTGTTGACATGAACAATTATTCTGCATCTACATACAAGGGTGTTTATGTAAATGGGCTTTTTAATGGTTGGTGTGGGGCGTGTAATGCTTTGACAGACGCCGATAAAGACGGTGTATGGGAAGGTACTTTTGAAATTACTGCAGATTCTATGGAGTATAAATTCACTCTAGATGGTTGGACTGGTCAAGAGAATTTGGCTCAAGGTTTATCATGTACTAAAACAACATCTGGATTTACCAATCGTTTTATGTATTACAACGGAACAGATACGGTATTGCCAACAGTTTGTTTTGAGTCTTGCGGAAAATGCGAAAAAGTAACCAACAAAATGGTTATTCTTCAAGTGAATATGAAGAACTACACCAAAAGTTTTAACAAGTTGTTTGTAACTGGTACTTTTGACGGTTGGAGCGGTAATTCTAATGAAATGACTGATGTTGATGGTGATAAAATCTATACAGATACTTTAACTTTAACATCTGATTCTATTGAATACAAATTTGTAGTTGATGCTTGGGCTGACGATGAAAAATTAAGTGAAGGAAGCGAATGTACAAAAACCACTTCTGGTTTTACAAACCGCTTTTTGAAACTTACTGGTAATCGCACTATGCCTGCTGTATGTTGGGGAATTTGTACAGAGTGTTTCTACAATGTAGGATTTGCAGTAAACATGGCTGACTATTCTACGGCGTTCACAGGCGTATTTATAAATGGTGATTTCAATGGCTGGTGTGGATCTTGCAATCCAATGACTGATGACGATAAAGACGGCATTTGGACAGTTTCTTTGCCAATGACTAAAGATTCTTTTGAATTCAAATACACCATCGACGGTTGGAATGCTCAAGAAGCATTAACTGAAGGTAGTACCTGTACAAAAACCACATCTGGCTTTACAAATCGTTTTGTAAAATTAACAAAAGACTTAAACATGGATACCGTTTGTTGGAATGCATGCGAAAATTGTGAGCCAAAAGCTGACAATGTTAAAGTAATTAAATCTAGCGACATCACTATTTATCCTAACCCTGCACATGGCGAATTGAACGTACGTGTAAATGGTCGTGGTGAAATGGGTGTATATCAAATTTCTGATATTCAAGGTCGCGTAATCAAAACCGGAGTTATTGATGCAAATATCAAAAATATATCTGTTAAAAACATTCCTGCGGGCATGTATTTCATGGGTATCAACACGTCAACCGGCGTAGTTTACAAACAATTCCAATTGAATTAAAATTTAGTAGTGTTTTAATAAGTAAAAAGGAGGCTGCGTTTTACGCGGCCTTTTTTTTTGTATTGGGGGATAGCAGTCGCTTTCTGATACATATTTTACCGACTTACGCGCGGTCCTGCTAAAGTGAAACATGCTCCATACATGGTCTAATACTCTTTAAAAATCCCATTTTTGCAGTGAAGTAAATGGTAGATATCAACTATTGAATAATTCAAAATTCGAGTTGAAATTTATCAAATCTATCTAGTTCTAATTTTCCATAATAAAATACTCTCCATTAAAATGTTCGAATATAATTTCTTAAATCGCGTGATCGGAATTTGTTTTAAATCACTGGTTTTCCAAATTTATTGGTCCAAGCTTCTCTGCATTGTCAGAGTCGAAACCCATAGAGTCCGTCAAAAATGATTGACTTTAAGAACCAATAATATTAAAAAATAGGAATACACATAACGCGGTGTATTTTTTGAATGGTATAAACAGCACATTCAAAAGCAGATTTTACGGTTTTTTGTAGCTAATTGCTGTAAACATTAAATGAAATAAAAGGATATTCAATACTACATTGTAGTTATTGCGTATTCTGCAAATTTTTAGACAACAAAGAAGATTTTACAAAGCGTGTCAATCTTTTAACTACCCTACTCCCACTCTAAATTTATGGTTTTACTGAGTTGTTTTACCATAAACGTAAAATCGCCGGATTCAAAAACACGGCTAAGGTTTGCATCAATAAAACTCAATTCCGACTTGGAGAAAGCAAATGTAACCATTTGGCTTTTCCCTGAGGAAAGTGAAATTTTCTTAAAGGCAACAAGCTTTTTAACACTCGGAGTCACCGAAGCGTATTCGTCGCGATAATACACTTGAACCACTTCTTTGCCTTCTCTTTTTCCAGTATTTTTCACATTCACAGCAATGTACACTGAATCGTTGGTAGTATTTACGGTTAAACTATCGTAGCTAAACTCTGTATAACTCAGTCCATGTCCGAAGTCGTACAATGGATTGTAAGCCTTTCTTCCAAAATTAATGTCGTTGTCTTCCGTTGTTTTACGGTCGTAATGCACAATGTCTCCACTGGCACGGGGATAGGTAAAAGGCAATTTGCCAGAAAAGACCTTCCTTCCCGATAGCAGTGAAGCCAATGCTGTTCCGCCTTCATCACCAGGAAGATACGTATGAACAACTGCCGTGCAAAGTGTGTCTATGGCAGTGATTATTCTGGGTCGAGCGAGGCACAATACCAAAACCGTTTTTAAATTTTTACGCTTTCTTTCTTGCAATATCTGCAAATCTTTTTCGGGGATTTGGATATTTAAGTCATCAATGTTTCCAGGGATTTCTGTAGCTGGTTTTTCACCCAAACAATAAATGAGTAAATCGTTTGAAGTATAAGGTTGGTTTTTCTGAATTGTAGACTCCGAATTGAGCCATTGAACTGAAATATTGTTGCCCACAAATTCATTCCTTATTGCCGATAGAATGGTCGGTTTTCCCTTGGTATTGTATGAGGAATCAACGCCCTGCCAAGTGTGTGACCAAGCACCATTTATTAAATTCAAACTGTTCACCGCATTTCCCATCAATAGAATACGCTGATATTTTTTTTGTTTTGCATTGGCTTCCCATCCTGTAACTGCGGGCAATGTTTGGGCATTGTTTTTTAACAGGGTGATACTTTCTTCTGCCGATTGTAAGGCAAAAGAAGCATGACTTGCGGAACCGAAATCAGGAAAGGCAATTGGAGATATTGGATTAGTGGCGTCAATCAAACCCAGTTCCTTCTTCAACTTCAGAATTCGATATACCGATTGTTCGAGTCGTGCTCTGCTGATTCTATTTTCATCCACCAATTCTATTAAAAGGTTATTGAATTTAAAGTCGGATGGTGTCATACTCATGTCTACTCCAGCATCGATGGCCAAAAAAACAGCTTCTTTCAGCGTGGGAGCAACTTTGTGAGTGGTATGTAATTTATAAATATCCTCCCAGTCTGTAACTGCAACCCCTTTAAATTTAAGGTTATATCGCAATAAATCGATTAAAATGTGCTTGTCGGTATGCACTGGAACGCCATTGATTTCACCCGAGTTAATCATCAATGTTTTGGCTCCATTTTTAATGGCTTCCTCAAATGTGGGCAAATAGGTTTCATACAATTCCCTATCTGAAATATGGGCTGGGGTTCTGTCTTTGCCACTTGATGGATTGCTATATCCCAAAAAATGTTTCATACACGCGGCAATTGGATAACCCGGATTGTTTTGATAACCTTGTATGGCCGCTTTGGTGCATTGTTTTGCCAAATACACATCTTCTCCGTAAGTCTCGAAAAAACGAGACCACAGAGGTTGTCTTCCAATGTCTAAAACAGGAGAAAAATTCCAATGAATGCCAGAAGCCGCTACTTCATAAGCAGTGATTTGGGCCGCTTTTTTTATTAAATCCGGATTCCACGTTGCAGCTTGTCCAATTTGTTGGGGAAACAATGTTCCACCCATGGTATAATTCACACCATGTATGGCATCAATGCCATAAATTACGGAGATTCCGTGATTGTCATATTTGGCAGATTGCAATTGAATGTTATTGATGATAGAATTCCATCGGTTTAATTCGATGGTACCAGAACCACAGCCCACATTGAGCACGGAACCTACCTTATATTTGCCAAAAGCAATGGCCATTTTATCTATATCCAATGTTTGTGGATTTTGCAGTGCACAGACATCTCCTTTTGCTATTAGCGCCAAATCTATTTGTGTCATTTGTCCAACCAACTCATTGATTGACAAACCATCAATCAAACGCCAAATTGCGGTATCTGTTCCATTTAAAGCTGGATCAAGGTCATTTCCAAACGAATCCAATCTGTATTCATGGGGTATTCGCTCTAAGAATGGATCCAAGAAGCCGGTTTCAGAATATACTTCTTCCGCTGCGGCTACAGCAGCGAGTGAATCCATCGTAAAATTCATGGATTGATAGTTGTTTTTCGATGGAAAGTTGCATTGAGTAAAAACACCCAATATTGGCAACCAAATAATTTGTTTTAATTTCATGATTAATTAAAGGTCAAAGTCAAAACCGGAAGTAATTAATTTATTGTATTTCCGGGCATTATATTTATACAATTTTGCAGGTCTATGGGTCACCGCATTTTGTTTGAGGCCGGTGTCGGCAATAAAATCCATAGACAGGATTTTTTTGCGGAAGTTTCTTACGTCAAATTCTTCGTCTAATATGGCTTCATAGAGTCTTTGCAGTTCGCTTAGTGTAAAATGTTTTGGAAGCAACTCAAATCCAATGGGTTGTTTACGGATTTTCATTTTTAGTTGCTCTTTGGCAAATTCCAATATTTCGTTGTGGTCAAAGGGTAAATCCGGAACGTCGTGAATGGGGAACCATGCTGCTTCTTCCGCCCAGGATTGTGCAGAAACACGGTAATCTTCAATTTTAATAAGTGCAAAATAGGCAACAGTAAACACACGTCCATAAGGATGTCGGTCAACACGTCCAAAGGTGCGAATTTGATCCATATAAAGATGTTGCAGCCCAGTTAAGTTTTGCAAAACGGTAACCGCCGAGGTATCTAAGTTGGTGTCTAAACTGATTAAATCTCCAGGTAAAGCCCAACAATTCCTATAAGGGTCGGCACCACGATATATTAAAAGTACGTTTAATCCAGTTTCATCGAAACCAAATACCACATTGTCAACAGAAACGGCCGCTTGAAAGTACTTTTGAAGATTTAAATCCATTTGAAATCAATTGTTTCAAGACAAATATATTGTAAAAAATACAATAAGCAAAATTTGTGTTGATTTCATTTGTATTATGTGCAAATATAAACTTTTCCTCAATTAATACACTCATGCATCTAGAGCTGAAAAAACGGTTAATTTTGAAGATTGTTTTAATGGATATATCGCTATATTTTTCTTCGCTTACATTTAATATAATAGACATCATTTTGGTTTCTGTTACCGGCATTGCATTCATTGTAAGTCTTTATCATTTTCTATATTATTATTCAATCGTACAATATACCCCAGAAACAAATAAGGATACGTTTCCGCCTGTTTCGGTGATCATTTCGGCTAAAAATGCGGCATTGATGTTAGAAGATCATTTGCAATTTTGGTTAGAACAAGACTATCCCACTTTTGAAGTTGTAATTATTGACGATTGCAGCATGGATGAAACCGCTTACTTCTTGGTAACCCAAGCTGAAAAAGAACCATTGTTGCGATATGTACTTTTAGACTCGGGTGTAATAAAAAGTGGCGGTAAAAAACTGGCCTTAACGTTGGGGATTAAAAAAGCCCGTTATTCTCATTTTTTATTGACCGATGCAGATTGTATTCCTGCTTCAAATCAGTGGCTCCGACAAATGGCACAACAATTTGAAAGTAAAACAGAGATTGTTTTGGGTGTTTCACCGGTAGAAACAGGACCAGGATTTTTAGGGAAACTGGTACAGTACGAAAATGTTTTTACGGCGTTAAATTTTTTGGGGATGGCACTTCGCGGTAAACCATACATGGGTGTAGGCCGGAATTTGGCGTATTTGAGAAAAACCTATGACCGTGTGGGCGGATTTTCTGCACACCATCACATTCCTGCTGGCGACGATGACTTATTCGTTCAATCTACCAGCAATGCCGAAAACACTGCTGTTTGTATACGTCCTGAAGCCTATATTAAAACCCAAGGTCCTCGCACATTTCAACAGTATTGGAATCAAAAAATGCGTCACTTATGGGTAGGGAAATACTATTTACCAGAAATCAAAAATCGATTGGCTGTTTTCCCCATATTTCAATGTATATTTTGGATAGGAATCATTTGTTGGTTTATTTTAGGAAGCAGTTGGTTGTGGCCTTTTGGCCTCATTTTGATAAAAGTTATCCCTGAATGGGTCATTTTTAGCAAAAAAGGAAAACTATTAGAAATGCCCAAGTCCGGCAATTGGTATCCGTTGTTTAACTTGTTTTATACCTTCTGGTACATCTATATTGGCATCAATGCATTTTTTAAGAAAAAAATAATATGGTAAATTCATCGGTCATATATAGGTATTTCCCCGATTTTAGTGAGTCTCAAAAGGCTCAATTCGATGCTCTATACGACTTGTATATAGACCATAACAGCAAGGTTAATGTCATTTCAAGGAAAGACATGGACAATTTCTATATTCACCATGTATTGCATAGTTTAGCTCTCTTAAAATTTGCCGATTTTAGATTCATTGAATCCATCATAGACATTGGAACAGGTGGTGGATTTCCAGGTATTCCCTTGGCGATTGTATTTCCTGAAATCGAATTTCACTTGGTAGACAGCATTGGCAAGAAAATTAACGTAGTAAAAGCGGTTGCAGAATCGATTGGGTTGAAAAATGTAACGGCAGAGCAAATTCGGGTGGAACAAACAAATTTCCAGTACGATATGGCTGTAGCTAGAGCGGTAGCACCAACAAAAGAACTGTATGATTGGATGCAGAGACAATGGACTGGTGAGCCGAATTTTGCGCTATTAAAAGGCGGTGATTTGTCTGAAGAATTGAGCGAAGTATCAGCTGTTAATAAGAGACTAAAAATCAAAACGCACGCAATTTCATCGGTCTTTGACGAACCATTTTTTGAAACCAAAAAAGTGGTTACTTTAAAAAGCCGTTAATTCAAAAACAGCGATTTTGCCTTGTCAAGGGCCGCACTTAAACCGCTACTGTCTTTGCCACCAGCTGTTGCAAAAAATGGTTGTCCGCCCCCACCCCCTTGTATTAACTTTCCACATTCACGAATCATCACTGCAGCGTTCCATCCTTTTTCCTGAACCAAAGATTCATCGATATAAATGGCCAGTCCGGGTTTGTTTTCTGCGTTATACGCCAACACACATACCACCTTTTCCACTTCTTGTTTAATTTGAAAACACAGTTGTTTAGCCGCATCGGCGTTTGGCAATTCAAGTGTAGAAAACACAAAAGAAATGTCACCCACAATTTGCATATTCTGCAACAAATGGTCTTTTTTAGCCATTAATTGTTGAAGTTGAAATGCAGACAGTTCCTTTTTAAGTCCATCTAAATCTGCCATCATTTTTTGAATGGCCTCTAAGTTGTTTTTAGGATTATTTAGTACTTCTCCAATGGCCTTTAATTCTTCTAGTTGGCCATTCACATAATTCCAAGCTTGGGTATTTGTAATGGCTTCAATCCTCCTTACACCCGCACTTACACTGCCTTCAGAAAGCAACTTAAACATGCCTATTTGGGCAGTTTCTTTTACATGGGTTCCGCCACACAATTCTATCGAAAAAGAACGATCAAACTCTATCACTCTTACGAAATCTCCATATTTTTCACCAAATAATGCTGTTGCACCCATGTCTTTGGCTTCTTGAATGGGAACATTGCGGTGTTCTGTCAACTGGATGTTTTCTCTTATTTTTTCATTTACACGATTTTCTACCAATTGCAATTCACTTTCAGACATTTTGCTGAAATGCGAAAAGTCGAACCGCAATTGTTCATCGTTTACCAAACTGCCTTTTTGGGCAACATGTTCTCCCAATACCTCTTTTAATGCGCTGTGCATTAAATGGGTTGCACTGTGATTCGCAGAAATCAAAGCTCTTCGAGTTGTATTTACGTTTGCTGAGAAGGTTTGGTTTGGATTCTGGGGGATGTTTTTCGCTAGACAAATGTGCAACTTATTTTCCTTTTGGGTGTCGATGATTTCGATTTTTTCACCATCGCTTCCAATAAGCTCTCCTGTGTCACCCACTTGTCCACCAGATTCTGCATAAAACGGACTATCCAAAAGCACAATTTGCACCAAAGATTCCCCTTTTTGAACGATTGTTCTATAACGGGTAATTTTGGTTTCTATTGTATTTAAATCGTATCCACAAAAGGTTTCATCGGCATTTTCAATTGTATATATCCAGTCGCCAGTTTCTTTTTTGGCGTCGGCTTTGCTGCGATTTTTTTGTTCCAACAAGGCATTTTCAAAACCTTCAAGGTCTATTTGAATTTGTTTTTCGCGGGCAATGACTTCTGTTAGATCGATGGGAAAACCATAAGTATCGTATAATTCAAAGGCCATACTTCCCGAAATAGCAGTTGGATTGCCTTCAAAATAGGCGTTTAGTTTGGCAATACCTGTGCTTAATGTTCTAAAAAAAGAAAGCTCTTCTTCACGTATTACTTTTGCAATAAACTCTTGTTGGTCTTTTAATTCGGGGAAGGAAGTTTCAAAATAAGCTGCAAGACCTGAAATCAATTCAAACATAAAAGGAGTTTGAAAATCCAAGTAACTGTAACCATATCTAACGGCGCGGCGAAGAATTCTGCGAACTACATAACCTGCACCATTGTTTGCTGGGAGTTGACCATCGGCAATGCACATTGCAACCGCACGAATGTGGTCTGCAATGACACGAAATGCAATGTCTTGTTCTTCATTCTGTCCGTATGATTTACCACAAAGCGACGCTGTTTTCTGAATGGTGAATTGAAAAATATCGGTATCGTAATTCGAAGATTTTTTTTGTATTACACGAACCAATCTTTCGAAGCCCATACCCGTGTCTACATGTTGTGAGGGCAATTTCACAAGAGAGCCATCGGCTTTTCTATTGAACTCCATGAACACATTGTTCCATATTTCAATCACCTCGGGATGATCCATATTCACCAAAGTTGCGCCATCCACATTGGCTCTATCGGCATCGGAACGCATATCGTAATGTATCTCGGTACAAGGTCCGCAGGGACCAGTTTCGCCCATTTCCCAAAAATTGTCTTTTTTATTGCCTTTAACAATGCGTTTAGGGTCAATTAATTCAGACCATAAATCGAATGCTTCTTGATCAAAATGTATCCCAGCATCCGCATCGCCCTCAAAAACAGTAACATAGAGTCTATCAACTGGAAGTTTATATACTTCGGTAAGAAGTTCCCAGGCCCAATTTATGGCCTCTTTTTTGAAATAATCGCCAAAGCTCCAATTCCCAAGCATTTCAAACATGGTATGGTGATAATGATCGTGCCCCACTTCGTCTAAGTCATTGTGTTTTCCACTCACTCTTAGGCATTTTTGACTGTTGGCTACCCTTTTAATGTCGGCCACTGCATTTCCCAAAAAATAATCTTTAAATTGATTCATTCCTGCATTGGTAAACATCAAAGTAGGATCGCCTTTAACCACGATGGGAGCGGATGAAACTACTTTGTGATTTTTCTCTGCAAAAAATGTTAAAAATTTCTGTTTTATTTCAAGTGAAGTCAGTGACATAATTGGCGGCAAAGATACAACAGAGCGTGTTAAACCTAGAATATGCATTAGAAAATCTATTACGCCCACAAATCCCTTTGAAATCAGGCGTTTCACTCACTTTATTTCGGTCACCATATCCTTTAGATATGTTTCACTCTTCAAAGTGTCGATTTCTTTGGGCTTTGAGGTCTCATGACGAAGTCATAATACATAATCTAGGTTAAAATACGATGAATGCCAAAAAAAATGCGACAGCCGAAGCCGTCGCACTTTGTATTTGGTTTAGTTTAGTTTGGTAATTTTAATTAACCGTTTGCGGTCATTTTAGGCGCAGCGGCTTTGATTTCGTCGCTAGATCCGTCTGCAAATTTTTCAAAATTGTCGTTAAACAATTTGGCTAATTTTTGACATTGTGCATCGTAAGCATCTTTGTCTGACCAAGTATTTCTTGGATTCAACAATTCAACAGGTACATTTGGACAATCGCTAGGCATTAACATTCCAAAAACAGGATGTGTAATGAATTCACCTGTCAATTTGCCTTCTAATGCTGCGGTAATCATGGCTCTAGTGTAGTTTAATTTCATTCTTGAACCAACACCATAAGGACCACCTGTCCAACCTGTATTGATTAACCAAACGTTAACATCTGGGTTGGCTTCTAATTTATTACCTAACATTTCAGCATATTTGGCTGGGTGCAATGGCAAAAATGCTTGTCCGAAGCAAGCAGAAAATGTCGCTTGAGGTTCGGTAACACCGGCTTCAGTACCAGCCACTTTTGCAGTGTAACCACTGATAAAGTGATACATGGCTTGACCTGCAGTTAGTTTAGAAATTGGAGGCAATACACCAAATGCATCTGCGGTTAAGAAGAAGATATTTTTAGGCGCTTTTCCAATAGATGGAACGGCAATATTGTCGATATAATCAATTGGATAAGCAACGCGTGTATTTTCAGTAACTGAAATATCGTCGTAGTTTGGAGCATCAGATCCCTCAAGAAAGCGAACATTTTCAACCAAAGCGCCGTGTTTGATTGCATTCCAGATTTGAGGTTCTTTTTCTTCGGTAAGATTTACACACTTCGCATAACATCCCCCCTCAAAATTAAACACTGTATTTTCAGACCATCCATGCTCGTCGTCACCAATAAGTTTGCGGTTAGGATCGGCACTCAATGTAGTTTTACCTGTACCACTTAGTCCAAAGAATACGGCAGTATCACCTTCAACACCAATATTTGCAGAACAGTGCATGCTTAACACCCCTTTTTCTTGTGGAAGGATGTAGTTTAATACACCAAATATTCCTTTTTTGATTTCACCTGTATAACCACTACCGCCAATTAAAATAATTTTACGGGTCATGTTTACAATGGTAAAATTGTGTTGGCGAACGCCATCAACAGTTGGATCAGCTTTGAAGCTCGGTGCAGCCAAAATTACCCATTCTGTTGGTTGGGTGGATGTTTCTTCAGCGGTTGGACGTAAGAAAAGGTGTTTAGCAAAAAGATTTTGATACGCACTTTCGGTTACAACTTGAATATTCAAACGGTAAGTAGGATCAGCACAAGCAAACGCATGGCGCATAAATACCTCTTTACCATTCAGGTGATTTACCACTTTATTTAACAACATGTCAAAGTTTTCAGATGAATAAGGTTGGTTAACCGTACCCCACCAAGCCGTATTTTCGGTGGTTTCATCTCTTACTAAAAATTTGTCTTTTGGACTACGTCCTGTGAATTCACCTGTATCGGCTGCTAAGGCTTGTTTATCGGTTAAACGTCCTTCGTTTCTTTCAAGGGCTTTGTTTACAAGTTCTTCAGTGGTAAGATTTTCAAATACCTGACTTGCGTTTGTGCGAATGGCTGATATCAGCGCTTCATTGTTCATCATGGAATAAACTGTATTTTTGAGTGCGCAAATTTACCAATCAATGACATTTAATTTGCATTTTTTGTAAAATTTGACGCAAATGAAATTACGCACACCATTTTAGTAAAAATTGAAGTCAGTTAAATTATTTATAAACCTGTAAATGAAACAGTTAACAAAAACAAGTTCTTGTCGAAGTGTTAAAATGACACTTGTAATAATGTGCATTAATTTATTGGGGAGTATTCAACTCAAGAGTCAATTGGCCCCATTTAACCGTCCTTTGGATTTATCCATACATGCGACCAATGTTGTGTGGTTAGGGGCAAATTTGATCTGGGAGCATAATTTGACAAATCATCCCAGAACTTGGGC
>CAMAQS010000064.1 GCA_945860565.1 Chitinophaga pinensis
TTACAAATAAAAGGTTCTCCAGCAGTCATTTTGATTGCTGGATTGCAGGGTTCTGGTAAAACCACATTTACAGGTAAATTGTCAAAATACCTGAAAAGCCAAGGTAAAAATCCAATGGTGGTCGCCGGCGACGTTTATCGGCCTGCTGCACGCGAACAATTGAGGGTTCTGGCTGGCACAACCGAAGTAGGTTATTATTCAGAAAACGAAAATTCCAATCCCGTACAAATTGCTGAAAATGCAATTAAGTATGCCAAATTACACAACCACAATGTTGTAATTGTCGATACGGCAGGACGTATCGCCATAGACCAACAGATGATGGATGAAATTGCATCCCTCAAAAAAGCCCTAAATCCAATAGAAACACTTTTTGTAGTGGATTCTATGACAGGTCAAGACGCCGTGAATACCGCCAAAGCCTTCAATGATGTTTTGGACTTTACGGGTGTAGTGCTTACAAAACTAGACGGTGACACACGAGGCGGTGCCGCATTATCCATTAAATCGGTGGTAAATAAACCCATAAAATTTGTTTCAAATGGTGAAAAAATGGAGGCCTTGGATGTATTTCATCCAGATAGGATGGCTGGCCGTATTTTAGGTATGGGGGATGTTGTATCGTTAGTAGAACGAGCACAATTTGCCATAGACGAGGAAGAAGCTTCAAAACTGGCTAAAAAAATTGCCAAGAATAAGTTTGATTTTGAAGACTTTTTAGGACAACTACAACAAATCAAAAAAATGGGTAACATGAAAGACCTTTTAGGTATGTTGCCCGGTGTTGGAAGCCAAATTAAAGATATGGACATTGATGAAAATGCATTCAAAGGAATAGAAGCCATCATTCAAGCCATGACACCTGAAGAACGCCAAAAACCAGAATTGTTAAATAATTCACGCAAACAAAGAATCATAAAAGGCAGCGGTAGATCCATACAAGAACTAAATAAGTTGCTCACCCAATTTAATCAAATGCGTCAAATGATGAAAATGATGAATAACAAACGCGGTGGAATTCCGGGATTATCGCGATAAACATGAAAAAATCTTTAAAAGAAATTCGCAAAGAATACATCAAAGGCAGTATTTCTATTAGCACTACACCCGCAAATCCAATAGAATTATTGGAAATTTGGTTGCAAGAGGCCATTGAAGCCCAAGTAGAAGAACCCACAGCCATGACGTTGAGTACGGTTTCAATTGACAATTTTCCTTCATCAAGGGTTGTATTGTTAAAGGAAATCACCAAAGAAGGATTGGTATTTTTTACCAATTACCACAGTCAAAAAGGCAGAGAAATTGCCGTAAATCCAAATGTATCGATTAATTTCTTTTGGCCAGAACTAGAAAGGCAAGTGCGTGTTCAAGCCATGGCAGAAAAATTATTGTCTGAAGAATCAGATGAATATTTTTACTCGCGGCCTTTGGCTTCTCAAGCTGGAGCCATAGTAAGTAACCAAAGTCGAGTTATAGAAGAAAGCTTAAATTTAGAAGCCCAAGTAGAAGCATTGCTAAAACAAGAATCGCCATTGGTTCGTCCTGAAAATTGGGGTGGGTATTTATTGGTGCCAAAATACTGTGAATTTTGGCACGGAAAACCAAGTAGAGTGCACGATAGAGTGGCCTTTAACAAATCCAACTATGAATGGCAAAAATCCAGATTGTCACCATAAAAAAAGGAGCGAAATTCGCTCCTTTTTTGTTAACGCTTTTAGAATTTAATCTTTTTTTACTTTCGCTGTTTTTGCTGTAGTAGCACGTTGGGGTCTTGATTTTCCAAAGCTGCCCATGAAAATTTTACCCTTTTTAGTCTTTTTATCTCCTTTTCCCATGATATTATTTATTTACAAAAATACGGAAAAATTATTTCCCCAATGCATTATCTGTGAAGGTTTCAATTAATTCTTGCGAAACACCAGTGAAACTGAATCCACCGTCGTGAAATAAATTCTGCATAGTTACCATTCTGGTGTAGTCGCTAAACAAACTAATACAGTATTCTGCACATGCTTCACCCGACGCGTTGCCAAGTGGACTCATGGTATTGGCATAATTATAAAAAGCATCAAATCCACCAACACCACTACCCGCGGTTGTTTTTGTAGGACTCTGAGAAATGGTATTTACCCTCACCTTTTTCGCCTTACCATAGTGATATCCGAAACTACGGGCATAACTTTCTAACAAAGATTTGGCATCTGCCATTTCACCATAATCAGGAAATACACGCTGTGCTGCAATATAAGTTAGGGCTAAAATACTTCCCCATTCATTTACCGCATCAGACTTTATAAGGGTTTGCATTAACCGATGGAATGACATTGCAGAAATATCTAAAGTGGTGTGCATGTAATCGTAATTGGAATCGGTATATGGATTTTTCTTGCGAACATTTAAACTCATGCCCACACTGTGTAACACAAAATCTAACTTACCGCCTAATTTCTCAACAGAACCATCTACCAACGTTTGTAAATCTTCCATTTTGGTAACATCTGCATATATCAATGGTACATTTAGTTTTGTTGCCAATTCCTCAGTTTGTCCTATTTTGGCTGCTACTGGAGCATTGGTAAGTACTATTTGAGCACCTTCTGCAATGCACAATTCCGCAACCTTCCAAGCAATTGAAGCCTCATTTAATGCCCCAAAAACAATGCCTCTTTTACCTTTCAAAATTTGATTATTACCCATTTTTATTGATTTTGTTTAGACAAAAATAACCAAATTATGGTATGGAAATAAAGTTATTCTGTTTCAATCTGGGTTTGGAGATAAAAATCGCCAGTTTTTTATAAAAAAACCCAATTTAAATTGTTATCAGAAACAAATCTTTGGTTATTTTGTGGATTTAGTCTTACTTTACCGAACAAAATTTTCAATAGTTTATGAAAAAACAATTACTCACCTACTTCTTAAGCTTGTTCTTATTGAGTTCAGCTTTCGGGCAATTGATTGAAGGAAAAGGAAAATTAGTTGGCTCCATAAAAATGGATAAAATTAATGGTCGCGAAATTTCCAAAAGATCAGCGAGCAATCCCAAACAATGTGGAACAGACACCAGTCTATTTCCAAATCTTTCTTCTACTGGTTATGGCTCTTTAATAATAGGAAACGGACAATCATTTGGTCAGTTTTTTGCCGCACCGCAAGAAATCAAAGTTACTGGATTCCGTTTTTATGCTTATTTGCTATACGATACCACCACAAAAGTAACAAGCACCTATGTGAATGCTAAAATTTATGAAGCTGGTGGCGATTCTTTGCCTACAGGAAATGCCCTAGCAAGTGTTAGCCTTAAAATCGATACCCTTAGTGGCAATCTAACATTGAACCGATTGGTGAGACAAGTTGAATTCTCAAATCCAGTTGTTACCTCAAAAAATTATGTTTTAGTTGTAGAATGTGATAGCACTTTAAGCTCTCGTCCAGCTATTGTTACCAATTCTTGGGGAAATGGCGACGGTGAAGGACGCAATATCGCTTGCGCTTCAATTGCAGGTAAATGGTACCGTTCATTGGTTTTGAATGTTGGTGGCGTTCCATTTGATTGCCACGTTCAATATTATCCTTTTGTTTCATACAAATTTGGAACTGATTTCAAGACAACCTCTGAGTGTTTTATCAATCTAGATACTATACGATTAAACAATTCATTTAAGAACAATGTATCTGGTAGCGTATTTTACAACCAATACATGTATTACGATTATGCTGGTTTCGATGAACTTTGTCACACTTGGGTTTACGATAAAACCAACATTGATCAGTATAAAATAAATGGCAAATTCAAACCTGCCACAAAAAAGAACTACGAAGTTTCTTTACAATCTAGAGTTATTACATTCTCTGGTACCGCAATTTGTGAAGATACCACTACAAAGATTGTTCGTTATAAACCTGCAAATCCGAGTTTGGTGCGTGCAGCAACTGGTTGTATAGGCGATAGTTTAAAAATTGAAGTCAAACAACTTACCGACATTACCAACAGCTGGTACAAATCCAGTTTGGACCCAAATCCTTTCCAAACTGCAAATAGTTATACCATTAAAAACCTACAAAAGAGTGATACTTTTGTTTTAAAGGCATTAAACGGAACTTGCCAATCAAATTTTTTCCAATTTATTGCAACCGCAAATCAATATCCCACAACCCTAACGACAAAAAATGATTCCATCTGCTCTGGTGCAAACGCCAATCTTTCTGGTTCCACAAACTATGGTTCTTTGGATTGGTATACCGCTTCAACTGGAGGAACAAAAGTTTACTCAGGGAATGTATATCAAACCAATACTTTAAGCGCCGATACCGCATTTTATGTTGAAGCCAACAACAATGGTTGTAAATATAAATCTGGCCGATCTAGGGTCTTGGCTCTGGTAAACAGCAGCTTTGCACCTAAATTACCTACAGGTTACACCGACTCTACAGTTGTTTGCTACAATGGAACGGGCATTGGTGTACCTCTAAGAGCACAACCAGATGCTGGAACAACTCTTCGTTGGTTCGATGTATCTCAGGGTGGTATCGAATTAAGTACTGATACCCTTTGGAATGCGCTGGTAATAGATCGTGGAAATTATACCTATTTTGTTGAATCTTGGAACGGAAGCTGCGGAAGTGGCAGAATTGCTGTGAACATCATTGCAAATCAATTTCCTCCAACTTTTGCACGCGTAACGGACGAAATTTGTTCCGGCGATTCAGCTGATGTTGTCGTTTCTACTCTTTGGGGGGATGTTTTATGGTACTCCGATAAAACCGCTTCTAGCCATTATGAAATGGGTAAATTCCATAGAGTCGGTGGATTAACAAATGCATCTAGTTATGTCTATTACAAAACAAGAGAAGGCAATTGTGTGAGACCAAATTTCGATAGTGTAATGGTTACAGTTAACTCGGCTCCAAAACCTACATCTGTTAACAATAACGCAGTTTGTTTGAAAACAAATGGCGAAATGACCGTTAA
The DNA here is from genome assembly GCA_945860565.1 of Chitinophaga pinensis. Classification (GTDB taxonomy): domain Bacteria; phylum Bacteroidota; class Bacteroidia; order NS11-12g; family UBA955; genus VMCP01. The sequence continues at coordinate 4,973 of CAMAQS010000064.1, forward strand.
CATCTCTGCAGGTACTGTAAATTGGTATGAAGACGAAAATACTCCCGCCATTTTGAAATCAGGTAAAACAATTGATTTAGGACTAGTATTTTCTGATAGAACTTTGTATTACACCACAGAAAATAAAGGATGTAAATCCGCAAGAACTCCCTTAACAGTTAAAGCTTTGCATAGACCAGCAGCTGGATTTACCTACATTTTGAATTATCCTTTAACATTAGAGGTAACGCCAATTTTCACCAAAGACATGAATATCCAATGGAAGTGGGGAGATGGAAATACATCAAATGGGTCAACAAACGTTAAACACCAATATACGACCAAAGGAAACTATAGCGTTTCTATGATTGCAAGCAGTACCATTTCTTCTTGTAAAGACACTGCTGAGATTCCTGTAATCATTGATCACTTAAATGTTAAAAACCTTACTAAAATCCAAATAAATGCATATCCTAACCCAGTAAAAGCTGGAACTGGTATAGCTTTCAGCAACTTCGCCAATGGAAAAGTACAATGGTATGATTTAAGTGGAAGATCTGTTGGTTCTACAATCGTTATAAATGGTTCAGCAATTGTTCCTACCCATTTAACTGCCGGATTATATTCTGTTTCTGCGGAATCAAACGGACAAGCTTTCCAAACACTGATTCAAATTACAGAATAAATATAAAATTATTTAAAAAAAACGGGAGACGCAAAACGTCTCCCGTTTTTTTTAACACAGATTATAGATCGGGACTTCGTCACTAAAACCCAAAGTTCAATTAAATCAGCACTTTAGAAAGTGAGGCATATCCTAACGAAATGGTGATTGAAACAAAGTGGGTGAACCTCTAGATTTCGATGGGATTTGGGATTGTAATAGATTTTCTAATGCGCATTCCGAGTTTAACGCATCAATTGTTTTTCTTCTTCGTTTTTTAAACCCATCGTCATTAGGTTAAACGCCATAACCAAAAACATAATTGCCAAGCCAGGGATTATTGCCAAATAAGGTTTTCCCATTACCAAATAACCCAAATTGTCTTTTACCATCATTCCCCAAGACGGTGTAGTCGGAGAAACCCCTAAACCCAAAAAACTTAATCCAGCTTCCAATAAAATTGCCGCAGCAAAATTAGTGGTAGCCAAAACAGTAAGTGTCCCGAATAAATTTGGAAGTATGTGCTTAAACATAATTCTGAAATGAGAGAATCCCGTAATTTGCGCGGATAAAATAAACTCTCTCTTCCTCAATTGCATTGTTTGTCCCCTTACTACCCTTGCCACTTCTACCCAACTGCTTAATCCAGTAGCAATGAGTACTTGAAAAAATCCTTTTCCCAAAAATGCACTTAGGCCCAAAGCAATTAACAATGTAGGCACAGACCAAAAAACGGTAATTAACCAAGTAAAAAAGACATCTAATTTACCACCAAAATAGCCAGATAACAATCCGATGATTATACCGATAATTAATGAAATAAGCATGGCGAAAAATCCAATACTCAAAGAAATTCTTGAACCAATCACCAATCTACTGTAAATGTCTCTACCAAAATGGTCGCTCCCCAATCTGAACTTTCTTACTTTTAATCCAGGCTCCAACAAATTCGCTGCAATTCTTGTTTGCAAGCCCGTTTTTTCATTAGTAAAAGCCACAATTCCTTCTTTTTCAACAGTATAGGTATTTGGCTTAACACTTACTATTTCTCCTTGTGTGGCATCCCCAGAAATCCAAAAATACCATTTCAGTGGCTCCATACGCTTATATTGAACATAATAAACGGTAGAATTTAAACTTTTACTGGACCATTCTGGCATTATCTGATTTGCATTTGGGCTGCTATCTACAGCAATACCATATCCCAAAATTCCAACAAGAATAAAAAACAAACACACGGATAATCCGCCAATAAATAATACATTTTTAGCCATTGTTTTGGGTGCGCGTCTTTAAATCTATCGCAACAATAATAGCGGTAAATGCCCAAAGTGGCACTGCAAGTTTGTCGTATTGACTGTAATTATTCAATACGGCATGGGTGTGATAGGCCACCAAACCCATTAAAGCCATGTAAGTTATGAGTCTCAATTTCAAACTTTTAGTATGATAGATGATTCTAAATCCAACATAAATCGTTGAAAAAACTATCCCTAGCCATAAAAACATTCCTATAAAACCCATCTCACTCATGGCCGAAAAATATTCGCTATGGGCATCACCAAGATCACCTGCATGTGTACTAATCAATGTGAGTTCACTGCTTTTTTGAAATGGCGCATATTTAAACACAAACGTACCCGGTCCAAAGCCAAATAAAGGCCTCTCCGCCACCATTCGCGCAGCACACTTCCAGCGATTAATGCGCTCCAAATTACTCGGATCTGTAGTAATGTTGCTCACGGATTTTACGTGACCTTCCAATTCGTCGCTGCTTCCTTGTTTGTTGGCTTCCATTGAATAGGAAATTTCATCTTGTTTTATAATTCCTACTGATAAAACCAAAAACAAAGACAAAAAAATCCAATAAAACTTTACCTTAAATTGCATGAGTACCCATAATGCAAAGGCCACAATTAAACTCAGCCAAGTGGCACGCGTAAAACTAACAATAACAGCAAATAATATTATAATAAAGAACAAGAACAACACAGGTGCCAATCCAATTGGATTGTCAAATTGCCTCACAAAAAAGGTATACACAAGAAGCAAAAAAACAACATAAGCTATGGCCGCGGCGTACATTCCATGATCGGGGAAAAAAGGCCATGAAACGCCATAACTTGAACCCCTCGAGAACCCATCTTGAGAATGCATAAACAAGGTATAACCCACCATTATCATGGTAAATATGGTAAACCACTTAAAATAAAAATGAATTCTTTGGGTATTTTTGAATATTCGAATACCCATGTAAAAGAACAAGACAATATACCATGTTCTAGCCATTGAAAACTTAGCACTTACTGCCGGCATTGTACTAAAAGTTGTTGAAATCCATAACCAAAGTAAATAAGCAGTAACAAAAGCAACAACTGGATTTTTTAATGCATTCAATTCCAATTTTCCTTCTTTGAATATTTGAAAACACAACAATCCGAATAGCCAAATATACATTGGCTCAGTTGGCAATGACAAACCAAAACCACCGCCTAAGTTGTCAAAATTCATGGACAACGGAGCGAAAGCACCAGACAATAAAAGAGTTTCTTCAGTATAAAACAAACTCGCCAATAAAATCAAAATGACTATTGGAATGATCAAAACCCAATACGCACTGGCCACTATTCCAACAGAAATAGATACCGCTATTGCACAAACAAATACCCAAAGTGCGATTTGCTTACGATTGGATAAATGTTGCAGAATAAGCTGCATAAAAACTATTTTTTACTAAATAATTCGGTAATTACCAATACTACAGCAGTGGCAAAAAAAGTAGCAATTACAGAAAGAAACAATAAAAATGTCCTTTTTGGCCAAGCTTTAATCTCAGGCACCGTAGCTTCTTCTACCGTAAATTTATGAGACAACCTTTCACCTACGTCAACCTGACGCTTTTCATATTGTGTAATTAAATTACTCTCTTTCTCCTCTTCTAGCTTAATCAATTCATTCAAAGCTATAAATTCACCTCCATTTGCAATTAATTGCTTACGCTCATCAATTAACTTTTGCAATTGGGAAGTCTTTCCTGATGACTGCGCTTTATAAATCTCTTCAGCTAAAGCCCTTGATTGCTCTTCATAGTTGGTAATCCCTTTCATTCCCAACTCACGCAAATCATCTTTTATCTTTTGAATTTTATTTCTTTTTTCTTGTAAAGCACGAGACACAATTTCTAAGGCTGGTATAGCAACCTGATTTTGCACTTCGGTTTTTATTGAATCGTACAACATTGCGATGCCGTTTGCCAGCTTCGCGGCCATTATTGGATCTTCATCCATCACTTCAATTTTAATACTTAAGTAACGGGTTCTTTCAAAATTAAAATTCTCTTTGATTCTATTGTCCATGGCATACTTCGGAAATTTCTCCTTTGTTGGATCAATGCCATAGTGTTTCATCAAATTAAAGTTCCTCACCAAACGCCCAATTAATGTACCCGATTGAATCACTTGCAACGCTTTTTCCGCTTCAATCTCTTCACCAAACTCCAATGGATCTTGTTGACGTTGATTCAATTCTGTGAGTAATGCGTTAGAAACGGAATTGTTTTTAGTTGGATAAAAGATGTGTTGGGCTTTATACTTGGGTTTGGTAATTGCAGGGTGCGTAAATATAATGGTGGCCACAATCGCTATTGCACAGCTTATTGCATATACTTTGCGCCAGCGCCAAAAAAAGTTCACAACACCTACCAATGTAATTGGCTTTACCTGATCTTCTTGTATTAAATTGTATTTGGAATTAGAATCTGACTGTTCGTTCATCGAGTTAACGTAATAGGTTTCAAAGATATCTAAACGAAAGTTTTATCGTGAATATTTTATAGGATTTTTTTATTTTTCCTAAAATCCGTTATTTAAAATTAAAGTTTAAAGATCAAAAAACTTCAACACCAAGTCAACTTCCCTAGAATCGTCATTAGACTGATCTTCTGCCAAATAAACATGTTCTACGGAATATCCCTGTCTCTTAAAAGTTGCCACAATTGCACGCACAACAGTGGTATTTAATTTAATATTTAAAATTAAATCACCAGGTTCAGTCTGACTAACCATCATACCTAAAACCTTTGCACCGTTTTCTTCAACCCATCTACAAATGGTAGACGGCGAAAAATCCCGATCCGCCAAACGAATAACAACTACAGCACCCACGCCGCGGTATGTTAACGATTCAGTCATTAATTTATTAATTCTTTTTTGGTCAATAACTCCAACATACTCACCATCTTCATCTACAACAGCCAAAATACTCAATTCGTTTGCAGCCAATAAAGGCACAATTTCATAAATATGATGCTCCGTTATGGCAAATGGAGCGTGTGGGTTTTGGGGGATGTTTTGTCCTAAACTAGACTGTTTATTGCTCACAGCCGATAAGCTCGCAAGTCTAGCATAATTGTACAATTTCTTCTTTTCAATGATTGGCAATTCACTCACGCCTTGACTCACCATAAACTCAATAGCCCCTTCTACAGAATCCGAGATTCTTAGCACATGTAGGCTATCTGTTATAAGTTGGCTTGCAATCATTAATACAAAAATACGGAAAATTGGGCTACCAATGGTGAATGCTATCGGAATTCCAGGTTTGTTGAATTTTTAATGTGCGCTCAATCACGTCCCGCACACATCCATCCCCCCCAGAAATAGGAGATATATAATCACAAATATCTAAAACATCTGACGCGGCATCTTTAGGACAAGCTGCAATTCCAACCATCTTAAGTACTGGTATATCGGGCATATCGTCGCCCATATACAAAAATTCTTCAGCCGAAAATCCAGAGTTCTTTATAATTTCAGTTACTGCTTCAACTTTGTGCATTTGGCCCATAAATATTTGTTCCACACCCAAACCTTTAAATCTCAATTCCATTCCAACAGATTTCCCCCCAGAAACAATGGCCACCAAATACCCTAGTTTAACTGCATGCTGCACGGCAAATCCATCTTTTATATTTACCGCCCTCAACATGTGTCCTTCCTCGTTTACAAGAACCTGACCATTGGTCATAACGCCATCTATATCAAAAATAAAACCTTTTAAATTCTTAAATTTTGGTATCAAATTTTCCATTACTCTTCTGTATTTAGAATTCCCAATTTATATTGAAACATAACACCCAACTGTTCTGCTTTGTTTAACATTTTCACCGCAGTTTCTCCTTCAAAATTTCCCAAAACTGCATTTTTTAAACATTGTTGCCAAATTTCAAAATCCTCTTGTGTAAGATTTAACCGCACATGAGGCTCAAATGCACTGCCCTTATAGGAATAGTTAATCGGATCCACTTCCAAAATAAAACTCCAAAAATTGTAAATTCTAGGCAAGTGCTCATTCAAATTCAAAGTCTTGAAATGTCTTGAAGCAATAGGATGGTTCAGAAGCTGATTGTATTGGTTATCAACGATTTCACACACATCCATATATATGGTTATGTCTTTGGGGGATGTTTTCATTTACCAACCCAAAATCCAAGCAAAAATAAGTGGTGCAACAATGGTGGCATCACTTTCTACAATAAATTTTGGTGTATTGATATCCAATTTACCCCATGTTATTTTTTCATTTGGTACGGCACCTGAATAACTGCCATAACTGGTGGTACTGTCCGATATTTGACAGAAATACGACCAAAACGGAATGTTTTCCATTTCCATGTCTTGATAAAGCATCGGCACAACACAAATAGGGAAATCACCTGCTATTCCGCCGCCAATTTGGAAAAATCCAACTCCTTTGCCTTCACTATTTTTAACATACCAATCGGCCAACCACGCCATATATTCAATTCCACTTTTCATGGTGGATGCTTTTAGCTGCGATTTAATGACATAACTGGCAAAAATATTTCCCATGGTAGAGTCTTCCCAACCCGGTACAACTATTGGCAAATTCATCTCTGCAGCAGCCAACATCCAACTATTTTTTGGATCTATTTCATAATATTGTTGTAATTCACCACTCAATAGAATTTTGTACATAAACTCATGAGGAAAATAGCGTTCATTAGAATCTTCTGCCTTTTTCCAAATACCATAAATGTGTTTTTGCAATCTACGAAATGCTTCTTCTTCTGGTATGCACGTATCGGTAACACGATTGTAATGATTTTCTAACAAATCCCATTCGTCTTGCGGACTCAAATCGCGGTAATTGGGAACTCTTTTGTAATGATTGTGAGCCACCAAATTCATGATGTCTTCTTCCAAATTTGCTCCAGTACAACTAATAATATCTACTTTGCCTTGGCGAATCATCTCGGCCAAACTTTTGCCTAATTCGGCAGTACTCATAGCACCTGCAAGGGTTACCATCATTTTACCACCCTCTGTTAAATGGGTTTCATAGCCTTTTGCCGCATCAACTAACGCAGCCGCGTTAAAATGTAAATAATGATTTTCAATAAATTGTGAAACAGGACCTTTCATAGCACAAAGTTAAGACATCTGTGCGTTTGATAAAGATTAAATCTATTAGAACTTTAATATTTTAACTATTCCCCTAACCACCACTTCTTGTTGTAAATTCTAATTTTTCTTGGCATCAATGCCACTTTTTCTTGAATAAATTCCAACGCTACATCTACATCGTCGGTAACTAAAACAAACTGTTTATCTTCTCTCGAAATGGTGCCTTCGGCCTCCATTTTATCCATCACAGCAATTAGTTCCTTCCAATATTCTGTGCCCATTAAAACAACAGGAAACCAAGGCATTTTTTGTGTTTGTATTAAAGTAAGTGCCTCAAACATTTCATCGATTGTACCAAATCCCCCAGGAAAAATAATAAAACCGAATGAATACTTAAACAAGAGTACTTTTCTTACGAAAAAATAGCGAATGTCAATGGAAACATCTAAAAAAGGGTTTGGCTTTTGCTCAAATGGCAATTCAATATTGACCCCAATGCTTTTCCCCCCAACCGATTTAGCGCCTTCATTTGCGGCTTGCATAATACCCGGTCCACCCCCGGTTAAAATGGTAAAACCCAATTGACTCACTTGAGCCGCCATTTCTTTTGCAGCTTGATAATACCGGTGTTTGGAGTCAAAACGAGCGGATCCAAATATGGTAATGCAAGGACCCACGAAGTGCAATTTTCTAAATCCTTTTAGAAACTCAAAAAAAATCTTCACCGCAAACCAAAACTCCGTAATACGATTGTGTGGTCCTTGCAACATCTCTAAATCTGAGAGCTTTTGTTTTGGTTTCATTTCAAATAGGATTTAGGTATAAAACAAAAATCAATTGGCTGATTGGTTATCAGCCAATTGATTCATAAAAATTAAATTAAAATCTCTCAAAAGAAGAGAAGAAAAAATCACCTTCAATGCGTGCATTGTCATCGCTGTCGCTGCCATGAATGGCATTGGCTTCAATGCTCTCAGCATACAACTGACGGATGGTTCCTGCATCTGCCTTTTTTGGATCGGTTGCACCAATTAAATTTCTGAAATCTTCAATGGCATTATCCTTTTCCAAAATAGCTGCGAAAATTGGTCCACTAATCATGAAATTTACCAACTCAGAATAAAAAGGACGTTCTTTGTGAACTGCATAAAATGCTCCCGCTTGCTCTGCTGTTAGTTGAATGTACTTTAAAGCAACTACTTTGAATCCTGCTTGAATAATGTGATCTAAAATTTTACCTGAATG
>CAMAQS010000065.1 GCA_945860565.1 Chitinophaga pinensis
ATAAAGAAATTGAAAATACCCATGTAAATGCCAATTTTATTTTCTGGAAGGCACCCACTTAACATGCTATAAGGCATGGATAGAATGCTTGACCAGGCAATACCTACACAAGCCATTACGCCATAAAGAGCAAGTACTGTGGATTTATCTATAAAACCGATGGATAATAATCCCAATCCTCCAATGGCTAAAGATAACATATGGGCATATTTGTTTTTGATTTTAGAGGCCAAAAAGGGTAGAATAAATGCAAATAAAAAGGTTACAATGTTTTGCACAGAATATGTTAGCCCAGCAAATTCGGTGCCTCGGGTGTATAAAGCTTTGGAAATACCATCGCCTTGTGGATCCCCTCCATAGATATAACGTCCAACGGCCGGGGTATAGTAAAACCACATTAAAAATAGGCCAGGCCATGTTAGGAATTGGACCAGTGCCAATTGCCGCATCTTTTTGGGCATATTTAAAATGGCAAAGGTGATTTCTTTGAAACCAGTGAGTAATGGATTTTTGTCTTTTGGTTTTATTTCCTTTGTTTCTGGGGGATATTCTTTGGTTGTAAAAACGGTATATAACACAAAAACAAGAAATGCGCTGGCGCCAATATAGAAACTTAGTTTTACATTATAAGGAATTTCACCGGTTACTGCGGTATTGGAAATACCAAACCAATTTGACAATATCCAAGGCAATGAGCTTGCAACGATAGATCCCAAACCAATGAAAAGACTCTGCATTGAAAAGCCTAGTGTTCTTTGACTTTCGGGTAATTTATCGGCTACAAAAGCCCTAAAAGGTTCCATGGATATATTTATAGAAGAATCTAAAATCCACAATAATCCCGCTGCCATCCATAATGTTGGACTATTTGGCATAAGTATTAGAGCTATAGAACTTAGAATTGCGCCTACCAAGAAAAAGGGTCGACGTCTACCCAATATGGGATGCCAAGTTCTGTCTGACCAATAACCAATTATGGGTTGAATGATGAGCCCAGTAAGTGGCGCTGCCAGCCATAAAAAGGGTAGTTTATCTGGCTCAGCTCCCAAATATTCGTAAATGGCACTCATATTGGCCATTTGTAATGCCCATCCAAATTGAATTCCCATGAATCCAATACTCATGTTTACAATTTGGACAATGGATAGTTTTTGTTTCATAATTAGAAATTTGGGGTAAATATAACAAAACCATCTTTTCCTAATTCAATGGTATTTTCTGTTATTTCCATTAGATCACTCACATATATTTCGCTTGATTTTGGTCTATATCGTTCCAGTTGGTTGATGGATTGGCTTGTTGCTGACATATTTACCAATACATAAACGGATTTGCCAGAAAGTGTTCTCTTAAAGGCCAACACATCCGGATTATTTGGGAGGACGATAATTTCCATTGGTGCACCAAAAGAACCATTGCCAAGACAAGGTTGTGTATGTTTTAGGTGATTCATTTTGCGATACCAAGAGTAGAGAGATGTATCACCCCATTTGATTGGATCTTTTTCGAAAAATGCAAGTCTTTTTGTGTTATTTGCTTCTTCGCCGCTATAAATCAAGGGAAAGCTTTGTTCTAAAGTGTAACAAAGCACACTCCATTTTTTCCACTGTGTATTAAACTTTTCTTTAACTGTCCCATTCCAAGAATTTTCGTCATGGTTTGTGAGAAAGTGCATTTTAAATACATCACCAGGAACTTGTTCTATGTTTTTATTTAGATTTAATAGAAATTCCTGATATGTTTTTTTACCTTGGGCAACTTCATGTGCTGTACCATGGAAATTCCATGCATAGTTTGCATTAAAGGCATTTTGGAAATATTCTTCTGGTTTTGGGTTTATGTCGTTGTGCATTTCCATTTCGGCTAGCATAAACACAGGTTTAATCTTTTCAAGTTCTGTTCTTACATCCTTCCAAAAATCGGCAGGCACTAAAAAAGCCACATCACAACGAAATCCATCAATGTCATATTCTTTTACCCAATGTTTTAAAGAGGCAATCATTTCTTTGCGCATATCCTTATTGCCATAATTTAATTTAGCCACGTCTGTCCAGTCGTATTGTGTTACAATTTTACCGGTGCTATCTTGAACGTACCAGTTTGGATGTTCTGTTATCCAAGGGTGGTCCCAGGCAGTATGATTGGCTACCCAATCGATAATAACCTTTAATCCATTTTTATGTGCTGTTTCAACCAGATTTTTAAAGTCGTCTAAATTTCCAAATTCAGGATTGATTTCTACGTAATTTTTAATGCTGTAATAACTACCTAATCCGCCTTTGCGGTTTTTAATTCCAATGGGTTGAACGGGCATAATCCAAAGAATGTCGGCACCTAAATTTTTGATACGGCCAATGTCTTTGGTAAATGCTTGTAGGGTTCCTTCGGGGGAGTGTTGACGGATATTAACTTCATATATCACGGAATTTGCGCTCCATTCTGGTGCGGTATATAGTGGATCTGCAGAAGTGGTTTTTTGTGAAATTCCACATTGTGAGAAACTGATTATTGCTACGAATGCAAGGGCAATTGATTTTATTTCCATGGTGTCAATATTACACTAAGTGTGCAATTTACGTTTTTTTCAAATCAATACAAACATTATTTATTTTAGATTTATGATTCTTTCCGAGTATAAATTGTATCACAAAAGGGATAAGCTAATGGAATATATCTTTATTTTGCAGAATGGAATTGAGCGATTTAATTGCAAACATTGAATTAGGCATTCAAACAATGGGATTGAGTGAGCATGAAGCAAGTGCCGATGAAAACGGCCAATGGATCTTATTGAAAGATGAAATGCCTGTGTACATTGATGCTTGGAAGGATGAACAATCGTCACCATGGAATTATTTTATTTACCAACAGGACCCCACTGTTTTTCAAATTACAATTCCTTTTTGTTATGGTCCCACATTAAAAAGAAATGAATTTTTGGAGGAGTTGTTGGTGGTAAATTTGAATTTGATGTTTGGAAAATTCTCATATAATTCAAAAGACAATGTGGTTGTTTTGTCTCAACGGCTACCAGGTTCTGCATTTTCTCCAGTAGATTTAGGCAAAGTAATAGACGCATTGGCTTATTATGCGGAGATGAGTTACCATGTTTTGAAAGATGAATTTTCGTTGAAACGTGTTCATGCCAATTAACAGGAGGGTAGTATAATTTGTTTTTTCAATTATCTTTGTTTTGATGAGTAAAAATAGATTGGTTGGGTTATTGAGTTTAATGTTAATTCTTTTTTCCTGTAAACAAGGGATAAATCAAACTAAAGAAAGTAAGTTTAAAAAAGGGTATGAATTGGCTCATAAATCGTTGGATAGGGAATCAACGATTTCAATTTTGACTCAATGGTTGGCCAATGACAGTACAATTTCAAATTGGGCCTATGACACTTTGGCTTATTATCATTATTTTTTCAAGGTAAATCCTGGTGCTGTAAGAAATCCATCCACGCCTATGTTTTATGCAGAAAAGGGTTTAGATATTAACAAAGGAAATACTTTTTTGAAAGACATCAAGGCAAAATTATTATTAGAAAAAGGGAAAGACACTTTGGCTTATGCTATGTTTGAAGAGATGTGGAAGCAAACAAATGACTATACCTATTATTGGGACATGACTTACATCGAAATAGCAAGGGGAAACATTGCCAAGGCTGAAGAAATGATTACAGCAGTGTTGAATTCAGGTGATAAAATTGAAGGTAAAAAAGTCAAAATGGAAGCCATTACAGCACAAATTACAGAGAATATAGCTGCAAAAGCTGCATTTACCTATTTAAATGCGCTGGTAAAAAATGTTAAAAGAGATGTAATTGGTTCTTTTGAATTGTTAAAAAAATGCATAGAAATTGAACCTAATTTTTACGCTGCCAAAAGAGATATTATGGAATTGCAGCGCATGAATTCTGGTGCCCGTAGACAACAATAATTTTATTTTTGTAAAAGCGGTGAAAGATTAAATTCCGCTGAAATTAATTTGTGGTCGCCAGGTACGTTTTCTCTACTATTATATTGAACACATTCAAACTGTTCGGAATGGAGAATGTAATCGATTCGAAAACTTGGGAAAGGACCTTTATATGTTGTTTCAAGACCAATGCCTCTTTCTAAAAAGGCATCATTCAATGATTTGGATAATTGTCTATATGCGTAGCTAACAGGAACATCGTTAAAGTCTCCCAAAACAATTCTTGGTAATTCACAACTTTTCATTCTATCATTGAGGATATCGACTTGTTTGGTGCGTTTGTTATAGGCTAGGGTAATTCTATCAATTAATCCTTTGGTATTTTTTTCGTCAATTTGATTCGTACTTCTTGCTTTTTCTATGGTTTTATAATCGTCTTTGTTAAATCTAAACGATTGTAAATGAATGTTGTATAATCGAACTACTTCGCTCATTTCCGGGAAATTATTTGGAGAACTCAATTCTATATCAACTTGCATAGCCATGTTTCCAGTGGTGTCTTTAAAGTTTATTTTTTCCCATTCTAAAATGGGAAATTTTGACAGCATAACCATGCCATATTGGCGTTTGTTAGTGAGTTTATACACTACGCCATATCTATAATTACATGTTTTTTTGAGTGTTAAAAACAATTTTTCGAGGGAACTTTCTTTAGAATAAACTTCTTGTAAGCAAGTGATGTCGGCGTTTTCAGTTTTAATCACAGAAACAACGCTATCTAAATTCCATTGGTCAGAGAAATGGCCAAACAAATTTGCGTTATAGGTTATGACTTTCAACTTGTCGGCATTGGTGGGAGGAAATTCATATTTCTCATTCCACTGAAAATAAAGGCTGGCTTGCCCGAGATTAAGGAATAAAAAAGCAGATGGAATGAGTGCTTTCCATTTAATCTGGACTATCCAATAAATAAAAAGTACGATGTTTATAAAGTACAATATGGGAAATGAAAGTCCCAACAAAGGCAAATATGGCGATGCCAATGGAGACAAAGACGGTGATTGTCCAGAAACCACAAGTAATAACCCCAAGACTAAGGTAAAAGGGAAAATGACAATGTTAAATATTTTTATAAGAACTTTCAACGTTTGTTACTGACCTTAAATAAGGTTTCTTTTTCTTTTTTTGTAAGATTGTCGTACCCGGATTCACTGATTTTATCTAAAATTCGGTCAATTTCAGCTTGATTTGGAATGTCACTGCTGGAATGATTTATGGTAACCTTAGCACTTCTAGAGGGTTTTGATTTGAATTTTGGTATTTTTATTGGAAAATTCCAATGGCCTCTTAATTCTGTTATGTATAACAATCCAAACAAATATCCCCCAAGATGTGCTTGATATCCCCCTGCATTTGTTGGTCCGAAAATTCCAATTAAATCAAAGAATACTTTTGCAATTACGATCCATCTAAGTTGAATGTTTAATACGCCGAATAGCAGAATTTGATAATACGGGGTAAAAATGGCTGTGGCCACTATGATTGCTGATATTCCTGCTGAGGCTCCGATCAATGGATTTGTTTGTCCTAAGAAGTATGAAAAGATTTGGTAAGTTAAAACTCCAACAATTCCTCCCCCTAAATAAAGAATCCAAATGTGTTTTTTACCAATTAAATCCTCCAAAATGATCCCAATAAAATAGAGCCAGAGCATATTTCCGAGAATGTGCATGAAGCCGTAATGGACAAAAATAGAGGTAGTATAGGTAAAAAAACTGAGGTATATTGGACGCCCTGGAACAAAGGCAAAAAGATATGAAACGAATTGGCCAAAAGGCAGAAATCCAATTATTTTTAATGAGAAAAAAACAATGGCATTAATCCAAATTATATCTACAATCGCTTTGTTTGTAGGTTGAAATGGTTTTGAGGTGAATTGAAAATTCGGATTTAGTCTCATATTTTGAACCATTCTTTTTGCCAAATTTTCACAAATAGGAAACCAAATAAAGCCCCACCTATGTGTGCAAAGTGGGCGATATTGTCTGATTCCAAGTCGGCAAATCCAAATATAATATCAATCCCAACAATAACAGGCACCAAATATTTCGCTTTAATTGGGTAAGGTATGAATAAAAAGATCATGCTTTCGTTTGGGTATAAAAGTGCAAAAGCAGTCATAATACCATATAAAGCACCACTAGCACCGAGCATTGGAGGATAGGGTATTTGAAATAAATCTGAGGACATATTTGGAAAAAACATTCCTGTTTCTGATTTGATAAAGTAGGCCATCCATAGAAAATGAACAAGTACAGCTCCTAGTCCTGAGGTGAAGAATAGACGCAAGAAGCGGTTCGTTCCTAAGCGGTGTTCCACAACCATTCCAAATGAGAAAAGGGCAATACCATTAAAAAGTATGTGGCTGAAACCCCCATGGCAAAACATGTGTGTCACCAATTGCCAAATCCTAAATTGATCACTATCTGGGTAAAACAAGTACCATTGCACAGGGTCAATACCAATTCTGGGCAAGGCAGTTTGAGCCATTGCTCCTAAAACCATAACAATAAGAATATTTTTGAGTCCAGGCGGTAAGTTAGAAATCATAATTTGCGATTCTTGTTAAACATATCAAAGATAGTATCTGAGCCGAGAGAAATAAAGATTTGTTTATTATCGAAGGTGAATTGTGGAGAATCAAGCGAAAAGAGTTGATTAATAATATGCTGTATTTCTTCGAATTTTTCTAGGTTTGATGACACTTGAGCATTTTGACGTGCCATGCTAAGTGCCATACTTTGATGCTTCGATAACCTTATTTCTCCTTGTGTGCTTAAATAGTCTGAAATGATTTTCTCTAAAACTTCTTGTTCGTTTGACTGAGATAATTGTGCTGGTATTCCATTAATGATTAATGTATTTCCACCGAAGTGACCTATATCGAAACCAAGATATTTGAGGTCTTCCATTATTTCCAACAGCACATTTAATTGGGTATGATTTAACTCGATTGTTCTTGGAAACAATAGTTGTTGGGTTGTGCCAATTTTATTTTCAAGTTGTTTTAAATATTCGGTAAAGTGAAAATGTTGAAGTGCCAATTTAATGTCAATAATGTATAATCCATGATTGATATTGGCCACAATATACTTGGCGCTCAGTGTAAACGAACCCAAGATTTGAACCACGGGTTTGTTTTCAAAAAGAACGGGGTTTGAAAAGTCTGGATTTTGAGATTGATGAAAAGGAGTATTATTTGAATATTCAGTAGATCCCAGTATTTTCTGCCAGTCTTGGTGAGAATATTGTTTTTTTACTTCTTGGTTTCCGAAAGGATTAAATGAATTTGAATTAGAAGTATGTCCCTTGGGTGGCTCCCATTGTCTGTGCATGGAATCGTTGTTTAGCCATTGGCTTAAGTTTTCAGTTCCCAGAATTTGTGAATCGTTTGGAACAATAAATTGTCCAAGTGATTTGCGGATACTGGCTTTTAAAATGTTATAAATGTGCTTTTCATCTTCGAATTTTACTTCTGTTTTTGTAGGATGCACATTTACATCGACTTTTTCAGGTTTAACCGTCAAAAACAGAATATAAGTGGGAAATGAATCTGCATCAATTAGATGTTCATAAGCTTGAGAAACAGCATGATGAAAGTAAGGACTTTTTATAAAACGTTCATTTACAAAAAAATATTGATCTCCTCTGGTTCTTTTGCAAATATTTGGTGCACCAATAAATCCATGGATTTGAATGATATCGGTATTTTCAATGACTTCAATAAAATCTGTTTCTTTATACTTGCCAATAACATCAATAATTCTTTCTAGGGCATTTCTTTTTGAATATTGAAATACCTCGTTTTGTTGGTTTATGAGCTGAAAAGATATATTGGGATTTACGAGGGCTTGCCTTTGAAATTCTTCGTAAATGTGTTTGGTTTCTACGGTTATAGATTTAAGAAAATTTCTGCGTGCTGGAATATTGTAAAATACATTTTTAACGGCAATAGAAGTTCCGACTGGGGAGTTGTCTACACGTTGTTCTTGAACTGCGGAAGCTTCTATTCTTAAATAAGTAGCGACTTCATCTTGTTCTCTTTTGGTTTTCATTTCCACTTGGGCAATGGACGCAATGGAGGCTAATGCCTCACCACGAAAACCATACGTTTTTAAAGAGAATAAATCTTCAGCTTTTCGAATTTTTGAAGTGGCATGTCTTTCCCAACAAAGCCTTGCATCCGTTTCGCTCATGCCTTTCCCATTGTCAATTACTTGAACCAGAGTACTTCCGCCGTCTTTGATTAATAATTTTATTTCGGTAGCACCAGCATCTATGCTATTCTCTAGTAATTCTTTTACGATACTGGCTGGGCGTTGTACTACTTCACCAGCGGCAATTTGATTGGCAACGGCATCGGTTAAAAGTTTTATTATTCCTGACACTTCAATTCAATTTCCTCAAATTTACGATTTCCCTTTGAGATATACCAGCGACATCCATCCATTTGATAACTTTTTTGACATTAATTTGATATTAAAATTATCAATATGGAATTTAACTGATTCATAGTCTGATTCTTGAAGTCCACTTAAGAATATTAGTCCTTCATTTTTAGTAACGTCGTAATAAGCCGAAAAATCGTTTAGAATGATTTCTCTGTGGATGTTGGCAATGCATACATCAAAATATTCATTTCCAAAAGGAGCCAACTCATTTGCGGTACCATGAATAATTTTTGTATTTTGGCAATGATTAATTTCAATATTTTCATTGGCATTGTCAACCACCCAGTCATCTATTTCAATGCCTACTATTTCAGATGCATTTAATTTTTCAGCGAGAATGGCCAAGATACCTGTACCAGTGCCCATGTCCAGTACAGTAGCCTTTTCAAAATGGGTTTTAAAATGGAGCATTTCTTCGACCATAAGTTGTGTAGTGGAATGGTGACCTGTTCCAAAACTCATTTTAGGCTCTATTGTTATAACAATGCCTTCTTTTTTTTCTGGATGAAAGGGTGCTCTAATGTGAACATTGTTTATGTTTAATGGGTCAAAGAAGTTTTTTTCCCATAATTCATTCCAGTTCACTTTGTCTGTTTCAATCCACTCGATCCCTAAACTAAACGGTTCAAGGGTAGATTCAATTTCCAATTTAAGATCGGATGAAAAGCCAGTAATGCCGCCATGAGCTTGAACAATATTGTTTTCGGTTTCAAAAATATCGAAGGGGTAATTGCTGAGTAAAGCAACAATAATATCCAATCCATCTTCCGAATTGTCGATGGGTTGTACTTTTAATTCTAAAAAATCTGACATTATTTCTTTTTAGCCAATTGGAGGTTACACTCACCAAATTCTGCGTTATAACCAATGGTAAAAGGCAACTTTTGAGGGCTTAAACTATCGTAAAGGGTTTTCATTTTTGGCTGAAATCTATGTTTGAATAAACCAATGGTTCGGCTATAATCCCCTAAAAACTCTACATCGAATCCTCCATTGTTTAGCGCTGTATAGGGCATACCACTGTCGTCTTGTAATATAACTTTACTGTGATTTAAAGAAATATCACGGATAGTAGAAAAGTAACTGTTGTACATGAGATAACTGGCAGCTTTAAAAAACGACATTGTATTTCTTTTCGCATTTAGAAATTTTGCAAGCCCATTGTGTTTTTCACCAGTTTCAGATTGTAATCCGCTATTGCTGAGGTTGGCAGTATAGTAAATGAGTTCTTTAACTTGATTGTCTTTGGGGGATGAGTATCCAATTCTAAATCCTTTTTTAAAGTGGGCTTTATTGCCTAAATTTACTTCACTCGCGATATTGCCATTTTCATCAATATTGAAGGCTTTAATGTAATGTACACTGTTGCCAAATTTAGATAAATAGTATAAACAGGTGTGTAAGGTTCCGTTTAACAGTCCTTTTTGAAAATCATTTTCCATGCTTAAGGTTCTAAAAAATCCAAGCTTATGAGGATAGAATAATGATTTTTCTAAATTATTGAGATAATTGCTCAAGTTTGCAGCCGAACAAGTATCTGGATTAAACAAAAAGCCGGGAGGCTCTAAACCAATCATTATGGTGGTATCTACATTGGGGAAAAAAAGATGAGCGTAAAAGAAATCGCCACCTGCAAAAGGATAAAGTAACGTTTTACATTGTTTGTTTTCATAGTTTTTTTGACTGGTCCAACTGGCAATGGGTTTTGCAATGCGTTGATTTAGAACATTCCACTTTTCGTTGGACTGTTGTGAATACGTTTTCCAAATATCTTGGTTGGTTTTAATGGCATCAATTTCTTGGGTGTTGCCTGATAATAGTAGGCACATTCTATTCCACTCTGCGTCAACAGGAATTTTCTTATTCGTTGTGGGTTTAATTTTCTCTGTGGAATCTACAACAACACTGTCTTTTGCGGAGGTTTCGGTTTTTTTAGTGTTACTTTGGCATGCAAACAGTGCAATTGCAATACCTAACC
Source organism: Chitinophaga pinensis (assembly GCA_945860565.1). GTDB lineage: Bacteria > Bacteroidota > Bacteroidia > NS11-12g > UBA955 > VMCP01. The sequence continues at coordinate 10,406 of CAMAQS010000065.1, forward strand.
AATATGTTCTTAACATAAAATAAGTTGGCAAAACTACAAAAAAGAATGTATCATTTTGTTATTGTCATTTTTGTATTCTAAGTTATTTTAAATCATTAGAATAGCTCCATCTGTCCATCATGGTATTGCACGGATTCAATTACCCAAGCCTCATTTTTATGTACCGATGATTTGTTTATTCTTGAATCAACGGTATGTGCAGTCAGGTAATTTTCAGGAGCTGGTTTACACCATTTGTTACGTAAAGATTCATTTGAAGTTAGCCAATCCTCTATTTCATTTTCCAACAAAACAACAGGCATACGTTTTTTAGTGTTATGTATTTCGCTAAGCAAATCATTTGCTCGTGTAGTAAGTATAGAGAATGAACAGGTATTATGTCCGCTTTCATTGTCAATAAAATGGTCTGCTATACCGGCGAAGTATAAAATTTTATTTTCTTTAGGATAAATATAGTAGGGGATTTTTTTATTGCCTTTGGTTTGCCACTCAAAAAATCCGGAGGCAATTATAACAATTGGATTGTTTTGCCATGCGGTTTTGAACATGGGTTTTTCAAAAGCAGTTTCGGCGCGTGCATTTAAGCCTAAATCTCTTAATCTTAGTTGTTTTTCGGTTTCTTTACACCAATTGGGAATAAGTCCCCATTGGGCATTCTCAATTTCTAAATGCTGATTAATTATTGGCAATGAGGGATGATCAAAACCGCTAAAATGAAAAGCGGGCGTAGGAAGAATTAACTCATTAAAGTTGAATTTACTCTGTAATTGTTCGGATGATATATTGATAGAATAAGAAAAACACATTGAGGTTATTAAATATACAAATCAAAAGTATGAAATTTGTTTCTATGAAAATAGCCTTAATTGCTGAACGTAAAAAGTCCGCAGACAATCGGGTGGCATTAACGCCGGTACAATGTGTTGCGTTACAACAGAAGTTTCCGGAAATTAAGGTAATTGTAGAATCTAGTGAACATCGTTGCATTAAAGACTTGGAGTATACCATTGTTGGAATTCCCGTTCTAAAAGATGTGTCTTCTGCTGACGTATTCTTTGGAATTAAGGAAGTTCCGTCGGAATATTTGGTTGCCAATAAAACATATTTTTTCTTTTCACATACCATAAAAAAACAGCCTTACAATAGGCAGATGTTAAAGGATATTATTTCAAAAAATATTCGTTTGATAGATTATGAAGTCTTGAAGTGGGAGACTGGCCAACGGGTTTTGGGATTTGGACGCTGGGCAGGGATAATTGGGGCGTATAATGGACTGCGGTTATATGGATTGAAACATAAGTTATTTGAACTTAAGCCAGCGTGGACATGTGTTAATTTTGCGGAGGTATTGCGTGGTGCTTTAGAAATTAAGTTGCCTCCAATTAAAATGGTTGTCACAGGTGGAGGTCGTGTTTCAAATGGGTCCATAGATTTTTTAAGAAATATTAGGGTAAAGGAAGTCACCCCTAAACAATTTTTGGAGAGCCAGTTTGATGAACCGGTATTTGTTCACTTAAACAGTCCTGATTTATACGGTCATCATAAATTGAGAGAATGGAATTCAGAGTATTTTTACACACACCATTCAGAATATTTTAGCTTATTTGAGCCATACACTCAAGTGGCAGATGTATTGTTCAATGGAATATTTTGGACAAAAGATTTGCCTCCGCTATTTTCAATTGAGCAGGCCGCATTGGCTAGTTTTAAGATGACAACCATTGCAGACATTAGCTGTGATGTAAACGGAAGTGTTCCCATAACTTTTAAAGCCACAACCATTCAAGAGCCTTTTATTTCTTGGGATAGAGCGAAAGAACAACCAGGCGAATTGTTCGAAAACGGGAACATTGATATTATGGCTGTAGACAATTTACCCAATGAACTTCCTGAAGATGCCAGCAATGAGTTTGGAGGAATGTTAATGAACAGCGTAATTCCAGAGTTGCTTAAAGTAAAATCTGATTTGTTAATGAGAGCTACAATCTGTGAGGAACAGAAATTAACCGAACACTTTAATTACTTAACCGATTTTGTAGAATAAATCCCAAATAAAAAGCCGATTTTTGCAGAAATATTAAAAAACATGTCAAACCGCACTTTCACAATGATTAAACCAGATGCTGTAGCAAATGGTCATTCAGGTAAAATTTTAGATCACATTATTCAAGCAGGATTCAAAGTAGTTGCTTTAAAGTACATTCAACTAACAGCAGAGCAAGCGGGAGCATTTTATGCAGTTCACAAAGAACGTCCTTTTTATTCTGAGTTGGTAAATTTCATGAT
>CAMAQS010000066.1 GCA_945860565.1 Chitinophaga pinensis
GTCTTGCAGGATTTCCAAAGCTTAAATAATCCGATACAATAAGTAACACAATCATGGCTGAATACGCATAAAAGATAGATACATCTTTTCCTGCTGCATAATTCACCGCTAAGAATATGGCGAATGCAACAAATGGTAGAACGAATCGAAGGATTTTTTTAATCCTGTCAGATAGGTTAAATGCTGAAGCAGAGGATGTCCATCTTCCTATCATTAAACTGGCCCAAAATAAGGAAATATATGGGGCCACTTCATTGGTTTTAAATCCAAGCTCTTTAGACATGTATTCAGGCAAATTCGCCGCGGTTGCAACTTCCACCCCAACATATAAAAATATGGCAATCATTCCCATCCATAGCTGTGGAAATGAATAGGCAGGTGCAGCAATTTTATCGGTTTGTTCTTGTGTTGTATCGGTTTCTACCGAAGTATTTAAACGCCAGAAGATAAATCCAAACAACACAAAAAGTGCACCTAGAATTATATAAGGGACTTTCACAGCACTAACATCCAATGCACTTTCATTGCCGCTGCCCATTTGTCCAAAAACAGCGTAACTCACAATTAGCGGACCTATGGTAGTTCCTAGATTGTTAATGCCTCCCGCCATGCTCAATCTTTGAGATCCCGTTTCAGGAGTTCCCAAAAATATGGCCAACGGATTGGCTGCTGTCTGCTGAAAAGCAAATCCAATTCCCACAACGATTAATCCCCCCAACAACAAAGGAAAGGAAGCACTATCGGCGGCAGGTATAAACAACAAAGTGCCCAAAGCTGAAATGAACAATCCAATGGCAATGCCTTTTCCATAACCCAATTTTTTTACCAAATCAAATTTTAATGCGGAAACCATAAACATGTAAATGAGCGCTCCAACGGTATATGCAATGTAAAAAGCAAATGCAATCATCTGACTTTTTGCTTGCGTTAAATTAAGCTTTTGCTTGAAAATGGGTATCAATATGTCGTTGCTGGCAGCTACAAATCCCCAGAAAAAAAAGACGCTGACCAATACAGCGAATGCCCGAATTTTGTTATTGTTATTCATACAATATGGAATTTCCAAAAGTAGGAATATTTTTTAAATATCCAACTCTTTTATATCTATCTGCATGGAATCGGTATTTTTGCCCAATTGAGTTCAATAAAACCACTTATGACCACGCCTTTAGATTTATATCTTGTTCAAACCCAGCTCACATGGCAGAATCCCACACAGAATTTACTTCGTTTGGGTTGGCACATTCAGCGGGCAACTCCACATTCGCTCATTGTTTTGCCAGAGATGTTTTCAACGGGTTTTACCATGAATCCATCGGAATATGCTGAAACAATGGACGGTTTAACAGTAAACTGGATGAAGGAACTTAGTGCCGATCGAGCCATTTGCGGAAGTGTGGCCATTAAAGAGGATGGGAAATTTTACAACCGGTTTATTGCAGTTTACAAAGGTGAGATTATCTGCGTTTACAATAAACAAATGTTGTTTTCTTATGGACAGGAACACCTGCATTATTCGGCGGGCACTGAATCTGTTTTTTTTGTTTTTGGGGGATGGAAGATTGTGCCTTTTATCTGTTATGATTTGCGATTTCCACACATTCAGCAATTAAATGAATCGCCTGATCTAATGCTGTTCGTGGCCAATTGGCCCAGTAAACGCATGTTGGCTTGGAATACTCTGCTGCGCGCAAGGGCGATAGAAAACGTCTGTTACGTGGCTGGAGTAAATAGGGTAGGAGAAGACGGAAACGGAATCAAACACAATGGTTGTTCTCAAGTCATAGATTATTCTGGCGAATACCGCGTTGAGCCCATCAAAGACAACGAAATTCTCATACAGAGTACCTTGGAAATGAAACCCATGTCGCAGTTCAGAGAAAAATTCCCGTTTTTATCAGATAAGCCTGTATATTGAGTTTTTATAAGTCTAATAGATTTTGAATTAAATATTTAGGCATTTTTAAGTGCCTGTATGTCGAACTTTTTCATCTTTAAATAAGCAGACATAACATTCTGAACCCTGTCTGGCTTGGTCATTAATTGAGCAAGAATGGTGGGTACAATTTGCCATGAAACACCAAATTTATCTTTTAGCCATCCGCAGTTGCCTTCTTTGCCACCATCTGCCGTGAGGCTATTCCAATAATGGTCGATTTCTTCTTGTGTATCACAATCTACAACTATTGAAATGGCTTCATTAAACTTAAATTCTGGACCGCCATTTAAACCCATGTACTTTTGTCCATTCAATTCAAAAGTTACAACAAATTGATTATTGGCTATAATTTTAGAGTTTACAAATATAGAGCAATAGAATTCGGCGGCGGCTTGAGCTTGACCATCAAACCATAAGCAAGGATACATTTTATTAGACATGATTTTATTTTTTCGGGGGATGTTGGATTGTGGTTGAAATGTCGATTTTTTGTATAAATATATTATCGAATGTAAAATATATTTTCGAATTGAAGAAGATTTTTTCTCAATCAGAATATATCATTTTAATCATTTTATTGAATTAAATTTCGTAGTCAAGTTTCTATTAATCAATTTTAAATATCTCAATCTAAACTGCAAACAGTTCATGTCCAAAGGGTTTTTCTCCTTTGGGCCATTTCTCCTTCTATTTTGTTTTTAACCCAAAGAATATTCTTTGTTAAAAATGAAGGGTTGTGTTTTGCATTATTTAAACTTGTGTTTGTACTTTCTGTACGAGAAATAAATTGCTATTGCCAACAAGAAAAATCCCCAAAGATTCATTAAAAACAGCAAGAATGTTTCCAATGAATTCCAACCCGTTTTTATAGCTTCTAAGATTTTGTATCCAAACCCAGGTTCGTAGGCATCAATGTTTTTTTCATTTGCAATAAGTTCCCTTTTGATGGTTTGTCTTTGATAAATATTTAATTTTATGGTGCTATATTTTATTTGGTCTTTTAAAGACAGATTTGAAAGTTTGGCCCTTTCAGCTTGTTCTTGTTTGTTCATTAAAAGCTCTTCACCAGCAATGGATTCATTTAGTTTTTTGCCTTTATTGTCAATTGTGGTTGTTAATCTTTCTTGATTTTTGGCCAGTCTTTGTTGTGCCAATTTATTTGATAAATATTGTATAGATACATCCTCTGCTGAAATTATCCGGTAGTCTAAATGATCTATATTTTTAGAGATTTCCTTTAACGTGGTATCTAGTTTTGTGTTTGGTACGCGAATGGTAATTGAATTGGTTACATTGAATTTAGTGGTTTCCAAAGATGAATCAGCACTTATTGGGGTGATAATTACTTCATCGGTATTGCTTGATAAATTTGTATAAGCTACAAACCCATCATTTCTAAAGGTTATATCCTCAATGTCATAGGTCGATTTCACGACACTTTTAACCTTGAATTTTAATTCTGCTGTTCTAATAAATTGCCTTGTAGAATCCTTGCCAGTTTCAATGGCCGCTGAAGAGGAAATGATTGGATTTGAGACACTATCTGCTTCCGAAGAACTTTCGTAGGATTCGGAATGGTTATTTTGTGAGTTTGAACATCCAAAAAATACAATGGTAAATACAATTAAGATTGTTTTATGAATAATTTTCATATTGTGTCTTTAAAAAGCGTGAATTTAATTCTAAACGAAAATAAATACTATTTACTGCGTAAAACGGTGAAAGATTTTCTTTTATTCAAAAAAATACATACTGAACACTAAAAATCAGCAACAACTCTTATCAATTCACTTTTTTCTGAAGCATTCTTGCGATTTTTACAACAAAGGAACGGGGTGCAAATCGGATAGATTCTGCCATTTTTCAGGTTTTTTAACAAACTGTAAGTAGCATAATTTAAATAATTTAGAACATGTAGTGCACCAATTCTAGATTCAAACAGATTAGGGAAAATTGTTTACATCGCATTTTAATTTAGATAGTTGACCATTTAGTTTCAATTACAAATATTTATTTATAATGTAATTTTGGAAGCTTCCAAGGTTGGAGATTTTTTACTATTTTTACAACATGAGTACAATCATTATCAAAACCGACAAACAAAGTAGCAAAATACTTTCAGAACTTGCTAAACGACTTGGTGGAAATGTAATTGACTTAAAAGACGATCAGTTTGAAGATTTTATGCTGGGAAACTTAATGGATAAGATTAAAACGGATAAAACCGTTTCAAGAGAATCAGTTTTAAAAAAGCTTAGATCTTAATGATTGTTGAATTTGATAAATCTTTTGAAAAGTCTCTTGATAAGTTAAAGGATAAGTTAGTTTTTCCTAAAATTGAAAAGGCAATTTTAACACTTGAAAAAGCCGATATGTTGAGCGAATTAACAAATATTAAAAAGCTCGCTGGGCTTAAAGTTTACTAAAGGTATAGGCTTGGAGACTATAGAATTGGTTTTGAACAAATTTCCAAAAACACGATAAGACTTATTGTCATTGCCCATCGAAAAGATATTTACGATGTGTTTCCGTAATTTTTAATTTCAGCTATTGCCAAATCTAAAAAAAAGACAACTTTTTTCAATTTACTTTTTTCTGAAGCATTCTTGCGATTTTCACAACAAAGGAACGGGGTGCAAATCGGATAGATTCTGCCATAATCCAGTTCATAATACCATGAATGGCTACTGTTTTACCTTTTAACATGGCTTTGTATCCAAAAATAGCAACATCCTTGGACGTTGGCAGGTTTTTGCTTTTAAACAAAGCACTGTCTTCCATGTCCGCGGCCGCTTGAAATCCACTAACTGTTGCGCCCGGACACAAGGCAGTTACGCTTATGCCTTTGTCTCTCACTTCATTGTCAAGGGCTTCCGAAAAATGCAATACATAGGCCTTGGTGGCGAAATAAACCGCCATCAACGGCCCAGGTTGAAATGCCGCTGTCGAGGCCACATTCATAATTTTACCATTTCCGCGTTTTACCATTTCTTTGACATAAAGTTTGGTAAATTGGGTCAAAGCAGTGATGTTCAAGTTGATCATTTTTAATTCTTTGTTCCAATCTGTTTCAGCGAAAAATCCAAAATCACCAAATCCAGCATTGTTAATTAAATAATCAACGATAATGCCATTTCGTTGGGTTTCATCATATACCTCTTGGGCTGCATTGGGCAGAGATAAATCTTTGCCAATAACATACACTTTAACAGAGTATTGACTTTCTAGTTCTGTCTTTAGCGACATTAGTTTTTCTTCGTTTCTGGCTACCAGAACCAAATTACCTCCGTTTTCGGCATGAACTTTTGCCAATTCTAATCCTATTCCGTTCGACGCGCCTGTTATTAGTGCTGTTTTCATTTATGTGATATTTGATGCAATGATACTGCAATCTGCAGACTCAATAACCATTTTAGAGTGTCTATTGATGGATTTTTATAACTCTCGAAAATAAGTCACTAGCTAATGTCTGAATTTTTCCAACGCCGTAATTTATTGAATTGTATTTATACGAACCAAAGAACACAATGCCATCAAAAATTCAGAAAATTTGGCCTAGAGAAATTGAAATGTTACCAATTTTTGGTAATTTTGATATAAAGAAAATTCAAATGAAAAATACATCAATATCCTTGGGTAATTATTTTGACCAATTCGTAAGTAGCCAAGTATCAACAGGTCGTTACAAAAATGTGAGTGAGGTTATTCGTGCTGGTCTTCGACTTTTGGAAGATGAAGAAAATAAAGTGATTGCCTTGAAAGCGGAAATCCAAAAAGGCTTAGATAGTCCAAGGGTTGAAAATTTTGATTTTAAAGCAAATTTGAAAGAATTAAAAGTCGATAAATGCAATACTCAGTGAAATTGTACTCGTGAACAGGTCCTTATCCTGCCATCTCGGGATTTTTCTCTATCTTTGCGGTATGAACGCAGACCATTTGAAGGATGTAAGAGGCCGTGTCGAGGCTTTGAGGAGGTATCTTTGACCTCGATAGAAAATTAGCAGAAATTGCAGACGAAGAAGAACAAACCTTAGACCCTAAGTTTTGGGATGATCCCAAAAAGGCTGAAGCCCATCTAAGGAAAATTAAAGATAAAAAAGTTTGGACTGATGCCTATCAAAACATAGAGTCACAACTCGATGATTTAGCTATTTTATTTGAATTTCAAGAAATGGGTGAAGCAAAACCCGATGAAGTTGAAACACAGTATAAAATGGTGTTGTCGCTTTTGGAAGACTTGGAATTTAAAAACATGCTTCAAGCCGAAGAAGATCACCTCGGTTGTGTGTTAGAAATCAATGCCGGTGCAGGTGGAACAGAAAGCTGTGATTGGGCCGAAATACTTTCACGTATGTACATCATGTGGGGAGAGAAAAATGGTTTCAGTGTGGTGGAGTTAGACAAGCAAGACGGAGACGTAGCTGGTATAAAATCCATTTCAATCGAATTTAACAGTCCTTTTGCCTTTGGATACCTAAAGGGTGAAAACGGAGTACATAGAATGGTGAGAATCTCTCCATTCGATAGCAATGCACGCCGGCATACTTCATTTGCATCCGTATATGTTTATCCTTTGGTGGATGATACCATTGAAATAGAAATTAAACCCGCTGATGTAGAATTGCATACTTCACGAAGTGGCGGTGCAGGTGGACAAAACGTAAACAAAGTAGAAACCAAGGTTCAGTTGACCCACATTCCTACTGGAATTGTAGTGGTTTGTCAGGTGGAACGTTCGCAGTTAGGAAACAGAGAACGTGCCATGCAAATGTTGAAATCAAGGTTGTATGAACTCGAAATTCAAAAACGAAGTGCAGCTCGACAAGAAATTGAAGCAGGCAAAATGAAAATTGAGTGGGGATCACAGATTCGCAACTACGTTTTTCATCCCTACAAACTCATAAAAGACGTGCGCACAGACATCGAAACCAGCAACGTGAACAACGTGATGGACGGTGATTTGTGGCCATTTATTAAAGCCTATTTGTTGGCGTCGCAAGGACAACATTCAACTAAGAAGTAAGGCCTTTTTGTAGGTTTCTAAACATCTGTCGCGGGCAAATGAGTGCTCCACAATAGGTGTAGAATATTTTGGGGTGCCGTATTCAGGCACCCATTTTTTTACATAAATAAATTCAGGATCAAATTTTTGCTGCTGTAGAGTTGGATTAAAAACCCTGAAATACGGCGCGGCATCTACGCCGCTGCCTGCGGCCCATTGCCAGCCTCCGTTATTGCTCGACAACTCAAAATCCAGTAATTTTTCGGCAAAATAAGCTTCGCCCCAACGCCAATCTATTAATAGGTGTTTTGTTAAAAAACTGGCAACGACCATGCGCACCCTGTTGTGCATAAAACCGGTGGCATTGAGTTCTCTCATGCCTGCGTCTACCATTGGATATCCGGTTTTTCCCTGCTTCCAATGTTCAAAATCTGCTTCCTTATTCAACCATTCAATTCGGTCGTATTGCGCCTTGAAGGATTGTTTCACAACATGCGGAAAATGATATAGGATGTACATATAAAACTCCCTCCAAACCAATTCATTCAACCACTTTTCATTCAAAGCCATGGCTTTAGATGCTTTTTCTCTTACAGATATGGTTCCAAAACGGAAATGAACACTCAAACGACTTGTACCAGCAATGGCAGGAATGTCGCGTTGCGTCTCGTAATTGCGAATGATAGATTGCGGCACCACCTCCGATGGAATGGTCATGTCGCTCCGCTCAAAACCCATAGATTCTAAAGTTAGCATCTTCCCTTCACGAAATTTAAAGGTTGCCAAGTTCGTCAAATGTTGTTCTGAAGGATAGGCATCAAAAGAGGTTGATATCAATTTCGATTTCCATTTCTTCATGAATGGCGTAAAAACGGTGTAGGGCTTACCGTCATCTTTCACCACCTCGTTTTGTTCAAAAACAACTTGGTCTTTGTGTGTTTCAAAAATTATCCCTTTTTCTGAACACAAAGCCGCTATTTCGTTGTCTCTTTTTATTGCTTGGGGCTCGTAATCACGGTTCGTGACTACTTTTCCAACCGATTTATTATTTAGGATTTCTTTCCAAACCTGTATAGGATCACCGTGCCAAACTTCAATGTCACCATCTAAATTTGGGAATTTTGCATTTTTTCCTTGGAAAATGTTTTGTAATTCTTGCAGTTGGTCATAGATGAAGTTGACTCTTGCATCTTTTTTGTTTTTCAATTCTGACAATATGTTGGTGTCAAAGATGAAAATAGGTTTAACGGGTAAGCCTGAATTTAATGCATGGTAGAAACCACAGTTGTCTGTTACTCTTAAATCCCTCCGAAACCAAAAGTAGCAATACTTAGTCATTTATCAAATTTTCAATGGCCGGAGAGATAGTGGGATAATCAAAAATAAATCCCTGATTTTGTATTTTTTGACTTGAAACATGTTGGTTCGTGAGAGGCAAAATACTACGTTCTCCTAAAAGTATTTTAAGTAAAAATGCAGGTACCACGGGCATAAAGGACAAAGGAATGAAAGTCTGTTTCGCCTCTTTTGTTGCAGAAAGTAAAGCTTTGGCAAATTTTTCTTGTGTAACTGCATGCGGCGCAACGGCGTTATAGGTTCCTGACGGAAGTTCTCCCACTGCCAAAGCGGTATAAATTTTAACTAAATCATGAAGATGAATCCAGCTCCAATAATTGTTTTTACTACCCGTGATTGGAACAACTCCTAATTTTCGGGTTTTCGCCGAAACTGGAAATACCCCTCCTGTTTTAGAAAGTACCAATCCCACCCGCACAATACTTAATTCGATTTCTGTTGCGGCAATGGGTGCAATTTCATGTTCCCACCTACGACAAACATCCCCCAAAAAAGAGGAGGAATTTAAACTTTCTTCGGTAAGAATTTCGATACTTGGGTCAGAATAATAACCAATAGCGGAAGTAGAGATGAATTTTTTTATTGGGAGTTTATGTTCCAAAATGGTTTGGCACAACAATCTTGTTCCTTGCTCCCTGGAATCTAAAATGGCCCGTTTATTTTTAGAAGTCCACGGTTTTGCTACATTTGCTCCTGCCAAATGAATAACGCAATCGATATTTTCAAAGGCTTTGATATTCACTTGTTTATAAAATATTGACCAAGTCAAATCTTTTTTGCCATTTGATTTGTTATCATCGTGCACCAAGGGAACAACGGTATGTCCAAGACGCTTTAAATTTTTTGTCAAAGCCATTCCAACGAGCCCTGAACTGCCACTAATTAATATTTTCATAATGATGGACCAAAGTACAATTGAATTAGTAACAATCGAAACTAAAAAAAGTCGCACGGTAAAGAAATCTAAAAAAGATTTCCGTGACAAGTATTTTATCAAAGATGTTGAAAACATTACTGGTATAAAAGCTTTCACAATCCGCGTTTGGGAACAACGTTATGGTATGTTGGTGCCAAAAAGAACCGATACCAACATTAGATATTACGAAGAAGAGGATTTGAAATACATGATGAACGTGGCTTTGCTAAATTCACATGGATATAAAATTAGCAAAATCTCCGTAATGACTCGCGATGAAGTCCAAAGAAGAACCCTTCACATTTCAGAGAACAATTCAACCTATCAAAATCAAATTCAGTCGCTCACCAATGCCATGGTGCACTTTGATGAAAAAGAATTCAATAAAATAATTTCCATCAACATGCTCAAATTGGGCATGGAGGAAACCACTGTAAACATCATTTTCCCCTTTTTACAACACGTGGGTATTTTGTGGCTCAGTGGTTCCATCAACATAGCACACGAACATTTCATCACTAACCTGATTCGTCAACGCATGTATGTGGCCATTGATCAGGTTTCGACTCCATTGTTACCAAACGCCAAAAAGTTTATTTTGTTTCTACCGAATGGAGAAAACCATGAGTTGAGTCTGTTGTTTGCCAGTTTTATTCTAAAAACCCGTGGCCACAATGTGGTTTATATCGGTTCTTCAACGCCCATCGATGATCTCAATCAATTGTTTAAAGTACACCACCCAGATGTATTGTTTTGTGCTATAACCAATGCCAATAGCAATATTCCAATTCAAGTGTATATTAATACCTTGGCTCGAAATTGGCCCAATACAACCATTTGTTTAACAGGCAATCAAATTGTAAAAAGACGCGATTTGAAAGCACCAAGCAATTGTAAAATTATTGCTTCACCCAACGATTTTTATACTTATTTGGACGCATTACAAAGCGGCGGACAAGTATAATTCATCCAAACGACGAATATTTACTTCTTGGGGGATGTCTCCTTGGCCTAATAAAAACTTGGCGTATAGCGGACTCAAAAAACTTACCAAACTGCTTCCTTTTGATCCCAAACCATTGTATACAAATAAAGGTTTAAATTCAGGATGTTGACCTAAAAACGGTCTCCACGTTTCAACTGTTGGTCGAGGTGCACGCACGTGATTTATCAACTCAATTCCTTGTGGAATCCACTCTTTAAACCGCTCAATGAGTGCTAGCGCATCGTTTTTGTCTGCCTCAATTGACAGAGATTCTTTGTGATAGGTGCTTCCAGCAAGCCACAAATCTTCTCCAATCGGGATTAACCATTCTTTGCGCTTGAGAATAAGATCGTGATCTAAATTTTTAATGCGCAGGGTAAGAAGGTCGCCACCGGTTGCATTTAAGGGTAAATACTTAAAAAATGGGTTCTCAAACAATCCAATTCCTTGCGCGAATACCACTTTTTTTGCTTTTATATTTCTGAATGTTACTTCGTTGTCTGTAATGCTCAATTCAGAGTAAACAAATTCTTCATTGAGCCACAATACAGATTGTTGCTGTAAATATTGCGCTGCCGCGTTTATAAATACGGAGGCATCAAGTTTACCTGAAAGGTGAATGAGTGCAGCACCGTAGGGGAGGGGCAGTAAATATTCTGGGGATTCTAATTCAACAGAACTTAAATGTTGTTTGAATCCATTTTCGCGGCTGCGTTTTTCCCAGTTTTTGGTATGTGAGGCGTTTTTATGAACCTGTAGCGTAGGGATTTGATGAATAAAGCGGCAATTTAAAAGATTTTCCCAGTGCTGATAGTATTGAAATACATGGGGAAATATATCGTCACAGTACCAACTTTTTTGCACGTTTCGCGGCACAATTGGACTCACCATACCTGCGGCAACACGGCTGCTGCTGTGTGGATTGGGTAAATCTATGACCGCAATTTTTTGCCCCAAGGAATTCAGTTCCAAGGCCAAAGTAGAGCCAGCTATTCCCGCGCCTACAATCAAAAAGTCGAAAATTGTTGCTTCTTCCATTATAAACACAGAAATTGCTGCAAAATTAGGCAAGCCTATGAAGCATTGGTTCGGAATTTTACTTTTTTCTCATATCGCCTGTATTCAGGCCCAAACAAACACCGATTTTGAATTTGGCAAAAATCAATTTTATGCCTTTCCCAACGTGCAATTACTTGCCTGTCAAATTGATGGTGACGCCGCTTCTGGCTACAATAAAATAGGGTACAATGTGGCGTTTCATACAGGTATGGGATTGTCGCCAACCCGTTCAGTCGAATTTTCAATAGGATTCACAGAAAGAGGAAGTAGACGCGCATTTAATGAGGAACAACCCAGTCTTACGCCTTTTCATATCCGTTACAATGCCCTAGAGTTGGGATTGTTTTATGTTGCCATTTGGAAAGGAAAACAAGTCTATGGGGGGATAAAACCTGCTTACCAATTGAATGTAAGAGAAACAGAAGGATATTCACCTTACATAAATGTAGATTATGCCAAAATCGCGGTTTTAAGTGAACTTGGATTTAGAATGAAAGTCGCGCCAAATTGGTCTATCAATGCCACCTTAAATTACAGTGTTTTTACACTTTTAAAAGAGGGTGGGAGCAACAATATCGTTTTTCCAACCGGCGTTTACCACAACAACTTGGCCTTTGGAGTGGTCTATAACCCTTGATAAATATGAAAATTTCACCATTAAAAATCGCGTTAATTGCAACTGCACTTTTTGCTTGTAATCCAAACGGAAAAACCATCCCTCAAAAAGAAACCGAAATCCGAACAGTCCTAAAGCATCAATTGGTAGGCTGGAATGCAGGGTCTGTTGATTCCTTTATGTTGGGATATTGGGAGTCAGATTCTTTGCAATTTATAACCAAAAAGGGAGCACAATATGGCTTCAATACAGTCAAATCTATGTATAAAAAATCCTATCCCACAAAAGCGCAAATGGGAAATTTGGATTTTGAAGTGCTAAAAATTCACTGGTTGGATGATCAAAACACCGTTGCACAAGTTCTTGGGAAGTGGCGTGTATTGGAAAGTACGAAATCGAATGAAGGCTACTTTTCTTTGGTTTTTAAATACATCAACGGCAAACCAAAAATCAT
>CAMAQS010000067.1 GCA_945860565.1 Chitinophaga pinensis
TAAGGATGTCGTTTACTTCTGATATATCAATTTTTCTGCCACCTATTGACTGATACCACTCATTCCACATAAATGCGGGAGGCGAAAATTCACTAGATACTATCATTTGTTTAGACTTTAATTGTTTTTCTTAAATACATTTATTTTCACTCCCAATTTGGCACCCAAGTATCCCATAGGAATGTAAGCAAGCGTAAGGTCTAAAATATCAAACCACAAAGGAGCAGGAATTAAAAAGACCATATAAATGCCTGCAATTAAATACAGTAAAGATATTATAAAAGCTATTTTCAGGTATGGTTTTTTGATATATACTGCCATTAAAAACGCACTAATAAAAGTCCCCATTGCATGAGCCACAAATGGAATCATTAGATGAATGGGTTCTAATAATTTCATAGATTGAATGGTAGACGCTTCCGTTGCAAAACTAACCCCCGGAGGATATTCAATAATTAATGGCCCCACCGTAAGAATTAAACCATTTGCCAATGAACCTAAAAATAGTGAAATCAGAATCCATAAAGTGTAATAAAGATATTTATTCATTTGTCACATGTTAGTTAGAATAGGAATATACTATAAAATAATATAAATCATCCTATAATTCTCCATTTTTTGATAATTCTAATAGCATGTTGACGGTTTTGGTATTTCTTGTTGTAGCCAAAACTTTTAGTTTTGATTCAAGAAAATTGTTTGAAAACTTGGTTTTGCCATATCCATTTTCGCAATAAATGTATGCAGTTAAGCCTAATATTTCTACTTTATCTTCACTTGCTTTCAATAAATCATTCAATTTCAAAACCAATTCAGAATCGGGAATTTGCGATAATGCTGAAAAGTATACTTTTTCTGGGGCGTATTTGACGTTATCTTTAAACGGGTTGTTATAAATAATATACTCGAGTTCGGATTGAGTAAGAGAAAACACTTTTACTGATATTCCTGCCTTAGATTGTAAGAGGTGTTCTACTTCTTGGGGGATAGAAGTTGCGCTCTGAGAATCGATGCTGCAGACAATGTTACCACTTTGAATGTACGTTTGAATGTTTTCGAAACCCACTTCTGCCATGTATTGGCGTAAAACTTCCATTTTAAGCACATTTTTACCACTCACATTGAGTGCACGGATGAGAATAATTAGAGGCATAATCATGGGAAGTAAAATTCGCAATAATTGGTGAATATTTTAGTTTAAGTTAAGGGTATTTAATGCACGGCCATATACTTATTTACTGTTCTTTTGATATTTAGAATGTAAATTTCAGAATATTGCTTTATTTGATTCTGACAATCAAATCAGAATTTAATTAATTAGTATTTATTCAATCTCCCTTTCAAAGTATATAAACCAATTTATACAATGAAATCCAAATATTCTTTTGGATGAATTACATGAAATTCGGCTTCAGGATACGCTTTTAACCAAAGTGTAGGTGGTTTAAGTTGTTTTTTCGTGGTCCATTTGAATTCATACGCGGCCAATTTTCCGTCCTTCTCCTCCACCCAATCAATTTCTTGTTTTGTGTGTGTGCGCCAAAAGAAATTTGCATAATGCAACCGTTGATATTCTTGCTTTTTTAATCGTTCAGAAATGAGATAATTCTCCCACAATTTGCCTTTATCATCTCTAACCGACAGGGAGTTAAAATTGTTAATTAGAGCATTTCTAATTCCGTTATCGTAAAAATACCATTTGTTCTTTTTTGTGATTTCATTGTCTAAATTGCGGCTAAAACCTGTAACTTTATGTATAATAAACACTTTCGACAATAAATCTAAATATTTGTCTATGGTACCTTTACCCAATTGCAATTCGTTAGAAATCCCTTCAATTGAAATTTCACTTCCCACTCTAAAAGCAATCATTCTTAACAATGAAACAATCACATCGCGTTTTCTAATCCCTTCAAATTCAAGAATGTCTTTCAACAAATGTGAATTGATTAGCTCCATTAAATAATCAATTTTTTCTGAATTGGTTGACAATTGTTCTAGTTCAGGATAAGAGCCAAAAATCAATCTATTATCGAGATTATTGACCGTGTCCACATACATTTCTTGTTTAGAAAATTCCATTTGCGCCAATGGAAATATGTGAATGGTCATTTTCCTACCCACCAAAGGCTCCCCCAAACTGCTGTTCAAATCCAAAACGGACGACCCCGTTACCAATACTTTTAACCCATTAATGGAATCTAACATAAGTTTCAATTTCATTCCAATGTCTGGAATGGATTGTACTTCGTCAATCACCAGTAACTTTATGCCTCCCAATAAACGTCTATAATTTGCGACCGTACGTTGCTCTAATAAATCGTGGGTCTGCAAATCATCCCCGTTTAATATTAAATACGACTCTCTGCTTTGCTCTAAGAATTTTTTAATCAACTCCGTTTTCCCTACCCGCCTGGCCCCCAAAAGAATTACAGCTTTATTTGGTTTTAAATATTGGCTAATTAATGCCGAAGGAGCCCGTTCAATGTATTTCATTTGAGATGAATAAGTTTGAATTAAATACAAATATATCTATTTTGTATTGAATTCCGACAATATAAACGCGGAAATATATTTAATTCCGACAATATAAACGCGGAAATCTATTAAATTCCGACAATTTGACATTTAAAATCTAAATTTAACGTTCCAATAAAAATCAATTTTACAGTTCTTACTCCCGATTTACTTAATTATAGAGGACTCTATGATCACATTCAGGCTTTCAACAACACTGCATCCTATTCTCTTCTGAAATATGGTCGATGTAATTAAGGGTATTTTAAATGGTACTTCTTCAAAAAAGACGAATAAATGTCCTCAAAAAAAATGAAACAAAAAAGACTATGACTCAAGTAATGCCGGATAGAGCCATTAACATACTGTAATAACCAGAATATCTATTCCGTCCAAAAATCCCTTTGAAATTAGGCGTATAACTCAAATTAATTCAGTCTCCAAATATTTCTCATCAAATGATGATTTCTTTAGGATTTGCAGTTTTATGACGAAATCCTACTGCATATTCTAAGTTAAAAAATGATACTCACACAGACCAAATTAGCATTTATTGCAACTAACCATCAAAAAACTTGATGTATTTTGCAATTATTGCAAAACACCTGACCGAGATTTGCGAATTAACCAAAAAAAAAAAATATCTTTTATTGATTTTCAATAGGAACTCACAAATCATTCCCAATAGTTTTGAACCCATGAAAACAAAACTATTTATAATTATCGCAGTTGGAATGGTTTCAAATGCGATGTTCGGTCAAATCAGTGTGCGTCCTTACGCAGGAATGAGTATCTCTAAATTCACTTATTGTGAAAGAGAAGCTATGATGACGGTAGACCGGGGCGCTCCTAAATTTAAACCCGGCTTAAACTTGGGTATTGATGTTGATTTTCCTATCAACGATGTTATCTCAATAGAAACTGGACTTAGTTACATTGATAAAGGTGCCAAATATTCTAAGGAAAAGGAAGAATTTGATTTTAAATGGAAATTCACATCAAGCGTGCATATCGGTTACTTTGGATTGCCGGTGATGTTAAAAATGCAAAAAGAAGTTGGAGATATCAAGCTTTCTGTATTTGGTGGTCCCTCCATGTTATTTAAATTGAATGACCAAGAAAAATATAAAATTGAATTCTTTGACGGGATATCAAATATGGTTGAAGAATTTACAGAAAGCGGCAATGTTGAAAACCAATTTGATGTTAATTTAAACATTGGTGGACGCATTGAATATAATAATTTCAATCTCGGCATAACCTACTTGCACGGACTAACCGATATATCTTTAGGTGAAAATGTTAAAAACACCAGTGTATTAATTAACATCGGATACAGAATTGAATTATAAAAAAAATCAACTTTTAAAAAAAGCAACTTCCAAAATGGCTTCTTTTGCAAGAAGCCATTTTTATTTTACCAGAAATACTTATTTCATGAATTTTCAACTAATCAACATCCATATTGTTTGGATACTCAGATTTTAACATGCTATAAATCTCAGAATTTTCATATTTGTCGTTAATGAGATAATCTTCTCTTAAAAAGGCCTCCTTTATAAAACCATTTTTTTCTATGATTCTAACACTCGGAGTATTTAGGGGAGCAACTTTTACTTCAATTCGATGTAAATTCAGATTATTGAATCCGTAACCAATAACTACAGGTACTGCTTCACTCATGAAACCTTGTTTTTTAAATTCATCGCTGCGCATTGCATAAAAAAGTTCCGCTTTGTGATGCAGTTTATTTAAATTATGGTACCCACATTCACCTATAACTCTGTTGGTTAATTTCTCAATCATCAAAAAATAATTTACAGTTACAGAATGCGTTTCTAATCCACCCTGAACCCTCAATTTTAATTTTTGAAACTCTATAAGTTCCAAACCAAATTCTAATTGAATTTCTGAATCGGTCTTTTCAGAAAATACATGATTAAGATACTCTGGCGTGATATTCTTCAATAAGAGCCTATACGTTTCTAACATACTATCAATTTTAAGTTAAAACCTCAAAGAGAGCTTCGTTTAACTTCAGACAATCGGCAACGGAATTACTTAAATGTGGTGTAATTCGAATACCGTTTACCACTGCATGTTCAATGCCCACAGTAAAAAAACGATGGTCGTCCATTAGTACTTTTGCAAATGCAGTTGGTTTCATTTTTTTATTGGAAATCGTAAAAATGGCCCCTCCCCAATCTTGAATTCCAATTGGTGTTAGCACATCAATATTTGGAATTTGAGTTAAATCCTTGAGTTTTGAAATTTGCTGAACAAACTGTGGATTTGTATCCATATTCACACTTTTCGCAAAGCGAATTAATTTATCGCGGTCGCCTAGCCACAATAATTTCAAATACACCAACCGGTTTAATTTAGCTTGAGAACCAATGTTTCTATGAAATTTTATGGCATAAGGAATGGTTTGTAAACTATGAATGGGGCGTGTGCCTTGATGTTCAAACTTGCGAATGTCAGATTTAGGCACACTCACATCACCCAAAAGCGGCCAAAACAATTCAATTACAGGCGTACTCATATATAAAAAACCTACGCCAATTGGATTACATAACCATTTATGAAGACTTCCACCTACAACATCGGCGCCAGCCTTTTGCATATCCGACAAATCAAAGGTTAAATGAGCAATAGAATGTGCGGCATCCACGACACATAAAATATTTTTATTCTTTGCTTTAACTGCTGAAATTATTTCTTTTAAAGGAACAGTTTGACCTGTAAGGTTAATCATATGGGTAATGTGAACCATTACGGTGTTTTCTGTAATTAAACTAAGATATGCATCAATAATTTCCTTATTATTAATGGGATGAAGGGGGATTTTTGCGGTATTTAATTTTATATTCCATCGCATTTTTGCCTGTTGAAACGCTTCTACCATCGAGCCATAATCTTGATTACCCAAAACTACTTCGTCTCCTTCTTTCCATGGGTAGCCCATAATTACTACATTTAAACTTTCGGTTGTATTTCTGGTAAAAGCCAAGTTTTCTGGTGAAATTCCTTGAAACCCAGCAAATTCAGTTCGTGCGTTCTCAATGGCATTATTTTGTGCAGTTCTCATAAAATGAGAAGTTTGAATATTAATGGTCTCTTCCGCTTGAATATGGGTTTTAAAAGTAGAAATGGGTTGGTGACTGAAATACCCATTTTCAAAATTTATAAATCCTTTTGGCCGTTCAAATTCCGCTGCAATGTGTTTCCAGTAGTCTTCATTACATGGGGTATTTTTTTCTTTTCGGGGGATGTTAGAATCTGCTATAAAACCTGAATCGGAATTACTTGATCTTTTACTTGCCGCAAGTCCAATGGGTAAAATTCCTATGGTACGAATAAACTTCTTTCGATTCATCTGATTCCAAAGTTAACTTTTCTGCACTTATTTTAACAGAAATGAACAGAATTTTGATTTTAGCCACTCAATTTTATCGTGGAATCTAATTCATTCATCGTAATTCAAATCTTAACCTTTAAATAGCAAAACAACAATAATTCATAAGTAATTGAATATAAGTAGCTAAAACTCAAGAAAGGGAAACTTTTTATTCTGATGTTCTAAAAGCACTATAAAGGACAAATAAGCACAAAAACTCCACAGTAAGTGTCATATATTTGCCCTTAAATAATTAACAGTATTATTGTTAATGTAGTATTTATTTATCCATTATGATTTTTGACCTCTTTATTCTTGTATTTCTTATAAGTTAATATGAAATGTTTTTTTTGCATATTAATTGGATTTTTTATATGTTCTTTCACGCAAGCACAAATTAAATATTCTGCCATATTAAATTTGGATAGTATTCAAAGGCCATTTACATTAAATTCAGCATTAGATTCAAACCGAGTTACATTCCCACCAAAAGCAATACAATTCACTTCCAATAAACAGATTCTTGTCCTCACTAAACAGAAAAAAAAATATACCATCCTGGTGAACTCAAAAGACACCATTATGTTTGATGAGAAAAAAGACATGTTGTTTCTTTATCCAAATAGTATTCTCAAAAAAATAAGTGATGCCCAAACAGTTAAAGTTTTTAACCACAAAGATGAATTACAATCAGAGGGAATTATAACTAAAGATGGGAAAAAACTGTTAATGGAAATCGCGGTTTACAACAAAGACCGCAAAAAATATCTCATGCCTTATACCTGTCATTATTTAATGAGTCAGGGCGGTTATTTGCCGAAGGAAAAATAAAATTACTTTTCCCAAGATTTATTAAATCCACTGCGAATCATTTCAATTTCTTGCTTTGTGGGGTTTCGGTGAACCAATTCTTGCCAAATAATTAAACTAAAATCTACGGTTTCTATACCCAAATCTTTGGTGGCACGACCCCATTTGTAAAGGGCAAAGTTTAGATTTGTTTCATATACATCCGGCACGATTTCAATTTCCACATTTTCTATGCCTTTAATTTTTGAGAAATAATCCAAAGATCTATTTTCTACGGATTGATTTATAATCAATGCTTTTTTACGTTCCGCATTGTTTGGTATTAGGGAATTTTGATTCAGTAACTTTTCAGACCTAATAATTTCCATCATTTTATTCTCGATGGATTTAATAGGTATGATTTTTAAACGCCGTCCCTGAATGAAGTACTCTAAATTTTTTCGATATGATTTTGATTCAAATTCATGTCGAAACAATTCTATTGCCCTATTTTCGCAAATGTCCCCAGTTAAATTACAAGGCAATACATATTGCGATTGCTTCAATGGGTCAATGACCAAGAATTCTCGCTTGGGTTTGTTCACCAATACAATGATTGCTATAACAACCTGAGAATCACGAATAACTACAAAATCTGATGGCAGGTTAATGGCAGCAATCATGGCTTGCTCTGCGCTAGGATGTGAATCTAAAAAAACTGAGGACCTGGCATTGTTAATATTGTTATTCAGGGGATAATAATTAAAGGCTATTGAAAATTTTCCAATTTTAGTTTCACTCAGACTAACCGAGTTAAATCCAACTGTTTGAGCAGTAGCAGCATCAAACATCCCCCAAAACCAAAGAAAAAAGATTTTCAGAAGCCATTTCATCATACAAAACTAATGTGCTGATTTGGCAAATCAGCCCTTACACATCAAAATTGTATAGTTGTGTGTTGTATTTTGGTACTTCGGAGAATGAACTTAGGCATAAATTGTGGCAATTGAATGAGTATTTTGTTGATAAAACCAGTCTTTATAATCCCTGTAATGTGTTTAAATCTGACAATTTCTGCGATAGCCAACATAGGCTTTCTTTAATTTTACGCAATTATTTAGAATAAAATGGGGTATCAATTGTTCTAAGACAAAATACAAAAATTCAAACACAAAACCTTCTGTGTTTTGTTTCAGTGGACTTTGAATATGACAAGACAATTTATTTAGTAAAATACAAAACCAAATAATGCGAAAAGTGGTGAATACCAAAATTGAAAACCCCTTGAAAACACAACCTATTTTAGCCTAATTAACTCTACCCTTATCATTTTAATTGGATGAACTTAATCCAATTAATTTTGGATTTAATATGATGGATGTTTTTGCAGTAAATCAGTCTGTTGCCCAAGTTCCTTAATTTATCCAATTAATCAATAATTATTGGATCTTAAAAAAATGAACCCTCTATGCATTAATGGTGCATTGACAATTAGTTTTAAATAGATTTAATTTCTCCATATTTTCCAGCAAAATACTCTTTATACGCCAATGCGATTTCGGATTTAGAGTTCATTACAAAAGGCCCTTCAGCGATGATTGGTTCGGTGTAAGTTTCACCACCAAAAAACAGCATATCTATGGGTTCATTTGAGTCATTTTGAATGTTTATTTCCCCAAGTTCTCTGTCGAATTCGGCAAACTCCGCCATTTGGATTTTCTGACCATTTGCAAGAATTTCTGCATTTACCAAAAACAGGGCGCATTCAATTTTCTGGGGTACGGTTATTGACCAAGATTGTCCCTGATTCAAATGTATGTGATATAAAAAATGGGACAAATATTGTGGAACAATTGAAACGACACCAAGGTATTCACCAACAATTACCTTTAAGTAACCTGCCTGATTGGATAAAATTATTCTAGGAATATCATTGTTTTGAAATGTCATATATTCAGGAGATTGAAGTTTGATTTGGGCAGGCATATTTATCCAAAATTGAAACCCATGTGGCTTGATTTGGGGATGCAAAGGATCAATAGAAATTTTCTCATTGTGAATAATCCCGTTGCCGGCATTCATCCATTGAGCACCACCTGAATGAACGGTTGCATGATTGCCCAAGCTGTCGAAATGTTCAGCCGAACCAGATAAAAGATAGGTAAGTGTGGCAATCCCTCGGTGTGGATGGGCGCCCGTCCCTTCATTCTCCTGAGATGAAATAGTTTGCTCTTGTAAATTGGGGAAATAATCCATAAAGACAAAAGAACCCACGGCCAAAGCATATCTATTTGGTAAAATGCGGAAGATTTGAAGTGATCCTATGTCTGCATGCCTTCCTGTACTTATAAAACTCAATTGTTTAAGCATATTGAAAAATACGAATAAAAAATAATTTAACCTATTAACTTATTTATTCCAAAGCATTTTATATATTGCAATATGACAATACAAGATGACAGTCAATTAATTGAAGGCCTGAAAGTAAATGTGGAGCCTAAAAAAGTAGACAACAGACTAAATCAAGGGATTAAGCTATTGGTTGTAGGGGCAATTCTAGGATTTATAAGTTGTGTAATGAGCATTTGGAATCCAATTCCGGCAATTTATTACATCGTACTTTACGGTGTTACCAGTTTTGCCATTATCTTAATCATGACAGGTTTATATTATATTTTCGAATAACCATTTATATTATCCCAAGATATTATAAAAATAGATTTAATTTCATTTAAAAAGATTAAAATTGCATCATGAATAAGAGATTCGTTACACCATTAATTGCCCTCTTGCTAGCATTTGTTGTTACTCCCTTGGATGCTCAAATGATTTCTGCGCCAAATTCAACAAGCACAAGCAATGCTTTACCAATTGGAAACACCAATTTGAATTTGCGTTTTGGAATAAATGTTTCAAAATTTGTGATTGATGAAACAGATATGGATGCATATAAAGGCAGGCTTGGATTTCAAATTGGTATAAATACATTATTGCCAATAAACCAAAAATCAGGAATAGACATTTCGGTATTATACTCACAACGTGGTTCCAACGTCGATTTTTCTGACGATGCATTGGGTTATAGCTCTGAAGGATTTTACTCAATGAACTATTTAGAAATACCAATAAATTATAATTACAATTTGACTGTTGCCGGCCATCATATAAATTTATTAATTGGGCCAACATTTGGTTTAGGAATAAATGGCAAATCAGAAATTGACTTTATTTTCGGCACTGTTCGAGAGAGTTACAAAAATGATATAAAATTTAAAGAGCCAAATTCAACTGACCTATTCATACCAATGAAAAGACTGGATCTAGGCTTAAATATTGGTGCTTCTTATAAAGTAAAAAATATTACCGCTGGATTAACCTATAACATTGGGTTAACAAATCATATTTATGATGCAGCAGATGGTGAATTTTTACGTCAACGTGTATTTCAAGTTTTCGTAAACTATCCATTGCCTGTTCGAGCCAAATAATTCAATCTTGCGCTGTAGAAAAACAACTAAAAAACGTTGTTTCTGCAAAATAAATTTAACTTAATTTTACTGATAACTGCAAAACAATTTAAATATTTAAGAATAAATACATTAATTTTTATTGAATCAAAATCAAATTCCCTGCTCACAAAATTGTCTTGTATTTTATCAGTAGTGTCCCGTTAACTTTTTGTCAATCCTTGTGAAGGCCAATAAAATGAGTCATCTTCAGCGATTTTTAGTTTTTCAATTTGAATTTCCCAAAATTGATCAATGACTATCTCATGAATCTGCAAAAATCGGCTTCTGAACGGTGGATATTTTACGGGTTGTTGATTTAGTTCACATTGCTTTTAACAAACGCCATTGTCAGCTTCGACGCACTGCTAATTAATGGGGTTTACAAAATATTCCGTAAAATCCCACTTGCATTCCATTTTTTTCGTGAATTGTAATACCCTTAGATACTTAATTGAGTGATTGTTTTATATTTTTTCCCATTTAAAGGGTACTATCATTAAATAAAGTACTAAGTTAAAAAAAGCTTTCATTTTTGAAGAATTTACGCTATTCCTAGATAAACAACTTAGGTGATTTTGTTGAGGGTAAAGGCATATAATATTAAATGCGTTTTCTCATCCTATTTTTCTATTGATTTTTTCTTTGAAATACGTAATAAATATGAAAAAAATAAGTCATTACAGATGTTTCACAAAGCTAAAAATAAAATACAAATTGTTAAAAATTAAATTTTTACGAAATAAAATTAGATTCTTTTTGGAATTACAAAATAGATTTGTCATTCCAAAGCCATGTTTTATATAAAAACAATAATGATCATTAATTTTATATTAATTTTAACGCCGAAATAAATAATTTTTGTGCGAATAATCAAAATAAGTTTTAATGTAAAGAGAAATGTGCTCTTTACGATTATGTTTTTTTTAAGTTTGGGTTTAAGTATTCCCAAATTATTTTCTCAGACTATATGCAATTCCGCCATTACTAAAAAATATGTTAGGTACTCTGAATTGGTTTCGGGCACTGCCAAACTAAATAGTGTTACCGTACACAGTGTAGCTGTTGTAAAGTCTGGAATTTGGCTTACTGGGTTGTGCACCGATGCAACAAATAGTGATGTTAACTTTTTTGTGGCAAAACTAAATGATACTGGAAAAGTGACACTCTTTAAAATGCTTGGAACTTCTTCTGCTGAAGGTGGATACAACATACCCATAGCCGCAACAAGTGCAGGTGGCTGTGTTATTGCAGGAAGTACAATCGAAACAGGTATTGCCTCCAGTGTGGGTATTGTTATTTATATTAATCCAAATGGCACGGTAAAATGGTCAAGAAAAACACCTACGAATGGTAATTCTGGTCAATACGATGTTTTTAGACAAGTACATGTCGACTCAAAAACTGGAAATATTTTAGCAGTAGGAAGCGGCTATCAATATAACAACTCGCCAAGTTTATTATACGGGTTGTTAGATAGCAGTGGGACGCAACTATTTTTGAGAAACCGGAGCATTACCATTACTGGAAACAATGTTCAGGTCCATGCGCATGGCATTTCTAAAAGTCCGAATGGATATTGGATCTCAGGTTGGTGCAACAATACATATAGTCCATTTCTTGTTAACATAGAAGACGATGGAGATGTTTTGAATTCTTATGTTTATACGAACAATCGGAACAATACATTTGACAGGGTAATATTCACCAATTCAGGTAAATTATACGTTTCAGGTTTTACAAACAGAAATGGAACCAACGATGGTTTGTTGGCTTGTATTACAGCAAGCACGGGAAATATAGTTTGGCAACGCAATATTCCAACTACTTTTACAGGAGTAGACGTTAGCAACCATTTATATTTAGAAGGAAAGAACTTGTATTTATCACTACAATCAAATGGCTTTGGTGGAGGCGGAAACCGCAACGGATTGATTGTTGTGGATACTGCTGGAACCTATCAATTTGCGCGCTC
>CAMAQS010000068.1 GCA_945860565.1 Chitinophaga pinensis
AAGAATAAATGGGATATTGAAACATGAGTTTTTAATAAAAGATGGTTTTAAAAATCACTTTGAAGCCGTCAATGTAATCAAAGAATCTATTGAAATTTACAACGATGAACGACCACATTTAAGCTGTGATTTATTAACCCCAAATCAAAAACATTTACAACAAAAAATACCCATCAAAAAATGGAAGAAAAAAACCTCGAAAGTTTTTACTTCCGAGGTTTAAATTAATGTATTTTTGACATCAAGTCCGTGTTAACTTTTTTCAGGACGAGACAGACGGGGTGGTCCTCAAAATCGTGTTCAGACAATTTACACCAAAGAACAATCTTGCATTAACTGCACACTACAAGGTCACTGAGGGTCTCGAATTGCCGGCCTCATTTGCAGAATCCCCAAAACCCTCTGACTCTATTTGCACTTTTTACAATAGAGTTCCATGCACAATTCCTGACCTTTGCAGGATTTTAACTTCCCATCCTTCGGAGGGGTGTCAGCCGTGCAAAATCATGTCCAAAAAAGAAAAAAATCAGATTGCGGCTGACGGGGTGGTCCATCCCCCCAAAAAAAACGCCGATTCGAAATGTGAACCGGCGTTTTTCATTAATTCATTAATTAATGTGTTAATTAATTATAAGCACTATTTCAATACTTTTTTGGGTTTCAATTCGGTATCTGGATTGTAAGATTTTCCTACCAATTTGTAAACTCTGACCTTAAATATTTCAGATAAATAATACAGAGTTGGCACGATGAACAACGTTAAAAAGGTTGCAAATCCCAAACCGAAAATCATGGTCCAACTCAAAGGACCCCAGAAAGCCACGCTATCTCCACCAAAGAAAATATGTGGATTTAACTCAGTAAACAACGTCACAAAATCCATGTTCAAACCTACTGCCAAAGGTATAAGTCCTAAAATGGTTGCTGTGGCCGTTAGAATTACTGGTGTCATTCTTGTTTTTCCAGCTTCAATCAAAGCTGCTTTCAATGGCATGCCTTCTCCGCGTAATACATCCGCAAATTCTACAATCAATATCCCGTTCCTCACCACAATTCCCACCAAGGCCACAATACCAATACCGGTCATAATAATCGAGAAATCCATGTCGAAAATGGCAAATCCTAACAATACACCAATGATGGAAAAGAAAATCTCACTCAAAATAATAATGGGTTTGGATATAGAATTAAACTGTATCACTAAAATCACAATAATTAATGCAATGGAAGACATCATAGCCGCCGATAGGAAAGAGGCAGTTTCTGCTTGCTCCGCTTGTTGACCAGTTAATTCTATTTCTATGTCAGACGGTTTTGGGAAGTTCTTAATGGCCGCAGTTACATTGTCAACAACCTCATTCGGTGCAAATTCTGGCAAAACGTTTGATGCCAACGTAATTACACGTTTTTGGTTGATGCGATTGATACCGCCATAGGTGTTGGAATACGAAACTTCGGCAATGCTTGACAATGGAATTTGTCTCAACATCCCCCCAGAAACCATATCTCTAAAGGCTATGCGCATGTTCATCAATTCATTCAAGTTATTGGTAGTAGACTTTTCAAGTCTAACCATAATTGGATAATCGTCGTTTTCGTCTTTGAATTTAGACGCTTCGGCACCATAAATGCTGTTTCTCAAAAGCATCCCAATTTGTGCTGTGCTGATGCCGTAACTGTTGGCTCTTTCCCTGTCAATTTTGATGATGATTTCTGGTTTAGAACTCACAAAATCGCTTTTTAGTTCTTCGATCCCAGCAATGTTTTGCTTGTCTAAGAAGCGCTTTAAATCAGCCCCAGATTTAACCAATGAATTGAACTCGTCACCTCTAATTTCAATGTTTACTGCTTTTCCTACCGGAGGTCCATTGCTTTCTTGTTCAACAACCATTTCAACACCGGCGAATCCTTTTAATTCTGCACGAATTTTCTCCAAAATGGCTTGGGTGGATTTCCCTTTTCTTTCTGAAAACTCCACAAAAGCAACCGTAATTTTTCCTTTATTACTGGCTACTGAACGGTCACCGCTATTCGGATCGGTTGCACCCAATGCGATATTTGAAATCACACTTTCTACAACTTCTCTATTGTTGTCTGCATTTAGAATTTGTAATACCTTCTTTTCAGCAATTCTAACGATGCTATCTGTGTGTTTTGCACTTGTACCGGTAGGCAAAGTGAAATAAACATAGGTGAAATTTGGTTCGGCGTTAGGGAAGAAGATAACACCAGGCTTTCTGATGGCAGTTACCACAAAACTTAAAATCAACAGCACAATGGTTCCAAATATAACCAACAAAGACCTTTTGCCAGACAATGTCCAAGCAATCATGTTTTTATAACGGTTTTGTACTCTTGGCCAAAAATTTGTTTGAAATGCATAGATTACTTTTTGCAACCACAAATGATACATGGCATACAATAAATACATCACGAGCATGAAATTGCCACCTCCAAATCCAAATGTTAAATAACTGAACAGAATGATTATTCCAAAATAGATTGTTGTACGTTGGAATTTTTTATTCTTAATGGGTTTGTCTTCTGGAATGGAATCTTTTTTCATGAAATCCACAGCAAAAACTGGATTAATGATATAAGCTACAACCAACGACGCCAACAACGTGATGATTAAGGTAATGGGCAAAAAGAACATGAACTTACCAATTATTCCCTTCCAAAATGCCAACGGAATAAAAGGAGCCAAAGTGGTTAATGTACCGCTAAATACAGGTAAAAACACTTCACCTGCTGCTTTTTTAGCGGATTGTACCACATCTAAATCTGAGTCGTGGTAAATACGGTGTGTATTTTCAACAACAACAATCGCGTCATCCACCACAATTCCCAATGCCAAAAGGAAAGAGAATAAAACGATAAAGTTTAAACTAAATCCTATAGTTGGCATTACTAAGAATGCAATGAAACAAGACAATGGAACCGACAATCCCACAAAAATGGCATTTGTTGCTCCCATAAAGAACATCAAAATAAAGGTTACCAAAATAAAACCAATGATGATGGTATTGATCAAATCGTGCACAGTTACCCTTGTTTTGCTACTTTGATCGCCCGTAAACGTTGCGTTTAGGTTCTTGGGGTAAACATTGGTTTTCTTGAAATCGTCAATAATTGCACGGCAATCGTCGGAAGCCTGAATGAGGTTTTCACCACTGCGTTTTACTACGTTAAGGGTAATTACATTTTTACCTTCTAAACGCGCATAACTTTCTTTTTCTTTAAATCCATCAACTATGGTAGCTACATCTTTAAGATAAAGTGTTGCACCGGTGTTGCTGCGAATTAGAATGTTTTCAATTTGTGATTTATTTTTAAACTCACCGCTAACACTCAAAGAACGCTGCATTTTATCTACGTCAATGTTACCACCAGAAATACGCATATTTTCATACTGAATGGCGCGTGTTACGTCGTCGATAGTGATTCCAGCAGCAATGATTTTGGTAATATTTAAATTTACCTGAAGTTCGCGGTCCAAGGCACCAACCAAGTCAACCCTGGTAATGCTTGGCAAGGATTCAATTTTATCTTTTGCCAATTCAGCATATTTTTTTAAGTCCTGTAAACTGTAATCTCCGCTTATGTTAATATACAGAATAGGCATATCGCTAAAGTTCACTTCCATCACAGTAGGATCTGTTTTCAAATCCGTCGGAAGATCACTTTTGGCTTTGTCTACTTCATCTTTAACTTTACTTTTGGCTTCATCTACTTTTACATCCGTATCAAATTCTACCGTAATAATGGAGAAGTCTTGGATGGATTGAGATTTTAATTTTTTTACTCCACTGATAGATTTGATTTTTTTCTCGATGGGTTTGGTAATTAAATTTTCAATGTCTTTAGGGGAGGAGCCGGGGTAAATGGTTTGAACAAATATGGTTGGAATAACGATATCTGGGAATTGCTCCTTTGGTAATTTTATATACGAGAATATACCTGCTATACTTATAAAAAGTGTCAGAATATATATACTCGTTTTATTATCAATGCTCCAACTGGTGGGCTTGAATTCTTTGAATTTACTCATTTTGTAAAAATTATTATTTTAAAGTCGCTTTACCAATTTTTTGATCGTTTGACAATTCTTGGAAACCATTCACAATTAACTCATCGTTTTCGGAAAGGCCTTCAACGATTTCAGTGGTTTCTCTGTTGGTTTTACCAGTAACAATCAATCTTTTCTCTGCTTTAAATCCTTTTCCATCCTTAACTAACAACATTACGAATGTTTCACTTTCAGTTTTTTGGATGGCATTTGAAGGAACTACGATAGCCTTTTCTTTTACATAATCTGTAATTTTTAATTTAGCAATCATATTTGGTTTGATGCTTTTTACACCGTTTACCTTCACTTCAATTTTAAAGGTTCTATTAAGTGGATCTATAAAGTTTGAGGCAAAAGAGATTTTACTTTTAACTTCTTCTTTTAAATCAGGGAAAACAACGGTAACAACATCGCCAGAATTTACTTTTTGAGCATAAGATTCTGAAATTTGAGAGTTTACTTTTACGTCAGCCAAATTCATCACTTTGAAATAAGGCATACCTGGTGCTGCAATTTGACCTACTTTTAAATCACTCGCTTCAATGCTTCCATTAATCGGAGATTTAATGTAGTACATGTCTAAATTGGAGTTCAACGTATTTAAACTTTTTTCCAACGCTTCTTTTTGATTTTTTGCGGACAAGTATTGAACTTCTGTGCCAATACCATTCTTCCAAAGTCTATATTGTTTTTCATATAAGGTGGTGGCAAAGGTCAATTGTTGTTCAACTTCCATTTTGCTTTTTAACAAAGTAGAGTTGTCTAAAGTGGCTAAAATTTGACCCTTGGATACTCTTTGTCCAACTTCTACATTTACACTGGTTACGGTACCCGGTAATTTAGAAGTAGCGATAGTGCTGTTGGTGGCATCAACAATGCCTTCTACTTCCAATTCACTGATAAATTTACTAGATGTAAGTACAACGGTTTCAACCAGTTTTAAATTGGTTGCGTTGCTATCTAAAAGGGCAATTTCATCGGAAAGAAGTTTTTCTTTGGCTTGTAATTTTGCGATTTCTTTTCTTAAACTATCGAGAGATGCTTTTTTCTGCGCCAACGTAGTTTTAGCCTCATTTCCGCATGACGTAAATGCAATAACAAGGATGGATAAAAGGAGGTTTATGTTATAAAATTTCATGTTTCTTAGTTTAATGGTTTTCCTATTGATTTATAATATTCAATTTTTGCGATAACTAAATCGTATACTGAGTTTAAATAATTGTTTTGTGCTGTTTTTAATTCGGTTTCGGCTTGAACAATTTCAAGTGAACTACCGACCCCTTCATTAAATTTCAAGTTGGATTTTTCGTAAATTTCTTTGGCTAGATCCATATTTTCTTTTTGAACCGCTGCTTGTTTTAACTGTAGTTCAAAAGTGGCTTTTGCATTGATAAACTCCAATTCTGAAGCATTTGCAAACGTTTCCAAATCTACTTTGGCTTTGTCTATTTTATATTGAACTTCTCTGATTTTTGAAGCCCCACTTAAGCCATCAAATATCTTCCACTGGAACTGAAGTCCTACCAAATCTGAGGGAACCCAATTGTTGTTCGGCGTTAAGTTGCTTTTAAAGAAATTAAATTCAGGTCTTTGGGTCGCTTCTTGGTGTTGGTAAAATCCAAACAATTGAGGCACGTAACCCATTTTATATCTTCTTTTGTCTAGTTCTCCTAATTTAATAGATTGGTTTAAAATTGAATATTCTGGACGCAATGAGGCGTTGAATTTAGAGTTTTCATATCCCGTTGTAGCCATGTTTTTGTCAATGGTTTCTATGTCATCGGTTAATTCAACTACTGTGGATACAGGCAAGCCCATTTGTACTTTTAATACATTCGTTAAAGTAGAAATGGCGTGCACCAACTTTTGTTCTTGCACTGTTAAATTACTCAAAGCCAATTTTACCCTTTTAACATCTAAGTCTTCAGTAAAGCCTTCTTTGTTCAAGGCAGTAATGTCAGAAAGACTTTTAGAAAGTACTTTGATATTTGCACGAAGTAAATCTAAACTCATTTTGGTGCTGGCAACCAATAAGTATGCTTTTGACACGTTTACTTGAACATCATAATTTGACTTCGCTTCAAGCAGTTTACTCATGTTTAAGAATTCTTTGGTGGCTTTCAATCCAATGATGTACGATCCGTCAAAAATCAATTGGTTCACAGCAAGGGTACCAGAACTGGCTACCTTTTGTTGGAATTGCAAAAAGATGTAATCTGGACCTTGACCTGGTTGTCCAAACGCATTCGCTATCCACTGTCCGGGAACTGTAACGAAATAATTCAATCCCGCCGACAAAGTAACCTGTGGCAATCCAATGGCAATGGTTTGTTTTACCGTTTCTTTGGTAATAAGTACGTCAATTTTCGACTTCTTAAGTTCACCATTGTTAGCCATGGCATAATCCACAGCTTGCTTTAGTGAAATTTTCATCGCGCCTTCTCCACTAGAGGCAGTAGATGTCTGAGCATGAATGTAATTCACGCTCAAAATCAATAGAGTTAATATGTATTTTCTCATGTTATTTTGATTCTGATTTTAAGTTTTCGAGCATTTTTAGTCCTTCTAAATTGGCAATTCCCCGAATATGATATTGCATTACCTCGTTTAGCATATCAGGTGAATATTCTTTAGGTTGCTCAATAATGGTTTCGGTAAAATGATGTATGGTGAGCGCAAATGATTTCCCCACCACTTGTTTGTTGAAATCTGCACGATAGATTCCCTGTTCTCGCCCTTTATCTATGTTTTTGCAAATGTATTGAATGATGCTTTTTTCTCTTAAATCAACCAATTCCGTATATATTTGGGGATGGTATTTCTGTAAATCAAACAACATAGATTTGTTGAATTTCGACAATTGGCTAATGGCAAATTCAGTGCTCAAGTGCAACTGTCGAATAGGATTTGATTCTGTATTTGCAATGTTCTCTAAAACGGACTCTATTTCATTCGAATGATGAATGATGGTCGATTTTACCAATTCAGATTTGTCGCTAAAGCACTTGTAAAGTGTTTTTTTGGAAATTTTAAGGTTCTTTGATACATCGTCCATTGAAACCTGTCTAATCCCACATTTAAAGAAAAGTTGTTCAGCAACAGATCGTATTTTTACGCTTAAATCCATGAATTCGGCGCAAAGATAAAAGGAAAAACCGATTAGGAAACTTTGAGTGTACTCAAAGTTTCCTAATCGGTGTGATTATCGATGATTAGTGAATTTCTATCGACCAAGGTAAACGGGTTTGAAAGCCCTGATAATTTTTTACTTTTTGCAGTTGATTTGCAGTCTGTGCATTTATCCCAAATTCTTGCAAAATCTGGGCACTAGATACAGAAGAATTGAATTCTTCATTAAAAAATTCTTCGAATGGAGAGGCTGATTTTGGATATTCTTCAATGCGTGCATTTGAAATTTTGGCTTTTCTTTTTGCCGACAATATGGCGCGGTCTAATCCGCCAATCCCGTCAATTAATTCTATGTTTAAGGCATCTTTTCCAGAATATACTCTGCCTTGTGCAATTTCCATGACTCTTTCTTTCGGGATTTTACGTCCCCTAGAAACAACCGTAATAAAATCGTCGTAAATCTCTTCCACCATGGTTTGTACCATATTGGATTGAGCCGCATTAAGTGGTTGATCTGGTCTCCACATATCGGTCATATTGCCAAGATTAACATTTTCGTAAGTCAACCCCAATTTATCCGTATACAAATTTTTGGTATTAATTATGAGTGCAAAAACACCAATAGAGCCTGTAATACTGTTCGGTGATGCAAAAATACTATCCGCCAAACAAGAGATGTAATATCCACCAGAAGCGGCCACATTGCCAAAGGATACAATGACTGGTTTTACCTTTTTCGTTAACTCAATTTCTCGGGCAATAACATCACTTGCCAATGAACTTCCACCCGGGCTATTTACCCTTAAGACAATGGCTTTCACAGTTTTGTCTTCTTTTAGTTTTCTAATTTCTTTAACCAGTGAAACACTTCCAACTTCTTGATTTGAACTCGATTTACCCACAATGATTTCGCCATCAACATATAGAACAGCAATTTTATCTTCACTGTATTCACCATCACCCACTGCAGTTAAATAGTTTTTTGTTTTAAGAGTGTTAAAGTCTTTGGCCATCGTATTTACTTGATTCAAAAATTCATCTTCGTAAGTTAAATCATCTACCAAACCAGCACTTTCTGATTGTTTTGCAGTGAAAATGTTTCCAGACATGGCTTGCTGCCACAATGAATCCTTATTTTTCTTTCTTGATACGGCAATCTTTTCAATTTGATGTTTATATAGCGAGTTTAAATAGCCTAGAATTTGGTTTTTATTGTCAACCGATAAAGTAGTTTGTGTAAAAGGTTCAACGGCTCCTTTAAATTTGCCCACTTTGAAAACTTGAAAATCAATGCCCATTTTATCAAATAGACCTTTCATCATTACCACGTTGCTGGATAATCCATTAAACTCCATCATGCCCTTTGGGTTTAAATAAACCTTAGTGCAAGCGGAGGCAATATAATAGCCTACTTCACTGTATGCCTCTCCATAGGAATATACCCATTTTCCTTTTCCACGAAAACTATCTATCAATGAACGGATTTCTTCTGCATTCGCAAATCCACCTGAATAAATACCTGGCTCTAAAATGATCCCTTTAATTTTATTGTCGTTTTGTGCTTGACTAAACATTTTCCTTAATTCACTCATCGACAATTGACCGTTGTCAGATATTTGAGAGAAAAAATCACTGAATGGATCATTGTCGCTTTTTTCAGTTATTTCTGGCGGCAATTCAATTTTTAAAACACTGTTTTCTTTAATTTGTTCAGGTTCTTTAGTAGAATTCAAACTGGCTATAGCAATAACAACCAGCAAGACCAAACTACCAATTCCAACAAAAATTCCAACTAAGAATGTGATAAAATATTTTAAAAATTTTCTCATTAGGGAGCAAATATATTATGCTTTCAATATTTTAGTGTTATACATATCGTCTAAAATACATTTTGCATCGATACGACAGTGGTTTAATGTATTAATTGAAGACTAATCTTGCATTTAAGCCAAATATATAAAAGTTGATTTGTATTTTTGATAACTATAATTATGAAATTGAGAAATTTAATATTTACCCTCCTTGCTTTGTTCACGCTTACCTTAAATGCCCAAAGCCCTTTGGGATTGGTGGTTAGTGACTTTAATTCTCCTTATTCTTTTTCAATAAACCCGGCTTTGTCTAGAACAAACCCCGGTAACAGGATCTACATTAATTGGTGGGGGGGATCTGTTTCTCTGAACAATAATTTCCTTAAATACAATGCTCCGTTTACATTGGGAAAATGGATTAACGGAGATTATCCTGAAGAATATGTCAATTCGAACGGGACGTTGTCATTCAACCAAAATTGGTTAACGACGGATGCTAGCATTAAAGACTGGAAATTAAACTATTTAAATGAGGTTTATGGTCCATCCATCTTTTTTCCAATTGACGATGTTGGCGCATTGGGATTTGGGGTTAAGGCAGTTTCTGGATTCAATATCAATGGTTTAAATAATGAATTTGGAAATATACTTCGCAATGGTTTAACTGGAATTAAACAAAATATTGGCAATACAATTTCTCAAGACGAATTTTCAATTAATACGGAGAAATACCAAGAATGGTTTTTAAATTTTGCAGCATTTGACAACCAAAATTCCATTCACTCTTGGAGATGGGGCGCCACTTTCAAATTTTTAATTGGTTTTGGTATGGCGCATTTGGGTAGTGATAATTTGAATTTTACGGTCAATAATGCACAGAATGTATCAATCAATCAATTGAATTTGAGGGTTTTAAATACCAATAACTTTAACAATACACTTGCGTCTCCATTTGGACTCAAATTTGATTTTGCTCAGGGTGCGGGTCTTGGAACTGACCTTGGTTTGGTTTATGAATACCGACCCCACGCAGACAGAAGCATCGGTCGCAATAACTACTGCGAAAGAGAGAGAAACCTAGATTACAAATGGAAATTTGGAATGAGTTTAACGGACATTGGTTTCATTTCATACTCAGGTAATAGATCAGACGTTCAATCTTTGGCGAACCCGAATTACGATATAAATGAAGATATCATTCAAAATGGTCAGTTTACCCAAGATGATGCCAAACTTGAAACCCTACACAATGAGATAATTACCAATTTAGACGGGGCTTCAACCAATGAATTTGTGAGTTATTCTCCAATGGCACTTAATATGCAGTACGACAATAATTACATGAATAATTGGCATTTGGGTGTTTATTGGACACAAAATTTGAAGTTTAAGAATTCACTGGGTTTGCGCAGGGCTTCTTTCATAAGTGTAACGCCAAGATGGCAAACAGAAAGAATGGAATTGGGTATGCCTGTAACATTGGCAAACGACTACACCAATTTAAATTTTGGTATTTACGGTCGTTTGGGGCCAATTATTGTGGGATCTGATGACGTTGTTGGATTGTCGCAATACTTGAGTAATACCAACGTTTCAAAAGGAAGTTTCTATTTTGCCGTAAGATCTAAGATTGGTAATTGTGAACGCAAATCTAGAACCAGAGATTATATTGTACATCACGAAACCTATACAGACACGGTGATTGAACGCGATACGGTTATTGTAAAAAGAAAAGTGACCGATACAGTAATTGTGAATGAAAAGAATAAGTCGAACATTGCTTTAAAAGCCGATGAGTTAAAGAAAAAAGAGGCTGAATTAAAAGTAAAAGCCGATGAATTGGCTAAAAAAGAAGCCGATTTATTGAATCGCGAAAAAGTACTTATTCCGAACAACTCAACAAACCCGAATTGCGATAAACAATTAAAGGATGCCCAAATTGCAATAGCAAAAGGCAAAGAAGAGCAAGATCTTGTAAAGAAACAACTAGAAAACGCTAAAATTGAACTTGCCGCCAACAAAAAGAAATGTGATGACGATAAAAAGCTTTTGAATGATAATTTGGCTACAGTTAAAGCCGATTTAGATAAAACCAAAGCAAAAATCGCCCTCACAACCGCTGAAAATGACAACCTAAAAGTTCAATTGGCTAGGGTAAATACTTCTGTAGAAAAAGTCCCTTGCGATAAACAGTTGAAAGCACTAGATAGCCAATTGCTTGTAGAAAAAACAAAGGCAAATATCAATACAGGGGTTGCGGATAACCTTAAAAAAGAAAACGAATTAATCAATGCGCAACTCGTTAAAGTAAAAGCGGATTGTTACGAAACAGAAAAAAATAATGCAAAATTACTTGCAGAAATTGAAACATTAAAAGTTTCTAATCTCAACGGGAACAAATGCTGCTCAACTGTTACAACACAAAGCGATGAAATCAGAAGAATTCAGTTAAACAATGAGCTTTTGAGTAAAGAACTTTTAAGCCTAAAATCAAAAGTATCCCTGCTGGAAATGGAAAAGAAGAATTGTCAAGATTTACTAAACAATTCAAGTACCAAAGCCGCAGCATTGGCGGATTGTCAAAAGAAAAATGCCGAAATTGCAGCTAAATTAAAAACCACCGAGGCAGAATTGGCCGCAGTAAAGCTTCAAAAGGCCAAAACGGACAGCGAATTGTTGGCTTTAAAATCTAAACCAATCGAAGATTGTACTCCATATAAATTAAAAGTGACTGAATTGGAAGGGAAGTTGGGTGTAAATGCAAAATTATTGACCGATGCAAACATCAAAATTCAAACCAACAACAAAACCATTGAAGATTTAAAAGTCCAAAACAAACTATGTGAGGAAAAATTGAAAACAGCGGCAAACATTGCTACTGCTGAAGATTGCACTCCGTATAAGCTAAAAGTGACTGAATTGGAAGCCAAAATAAAGGCTATTGAAGCCAAGTTGGTAAACGCAGAAAACAATTTGGTGAATGCAAACAAATTGGTGGCAGACTTAACCGCACAAAAGAAATTGTGCGAAGAGAAACTTAAGACATCTTCAAATATTGCAACTGCCGAAGATTGCACTCCTA
>CAMAQS010000069.1 GCA_945860565.1 Chitinophaga pinensis
GTCTAAACTCTCTTGGATTGTTTAATTAATTACTAGGTAATTCAATAGTTTGAAGAATCGAATTTTTGAGATTTTAGTCTCACTCATCCATTAAATTTCAGTATAAAATTCATCTTAGTTATTAAAGAAAACCGTCTTAAATATTAGCGGAAGTCATTTAATTGCCTTCACAAACCCAGTCACTTATTCATTCCAATTGCATTTAACAAGTCAAACTCGTTTTATCCAATTTCTATCCAATAAAAATCGAATACCTCAAATTACAGATGCACTAATCCGACTTGAATCTATTTAAAGATAAACGATTAATGATGCCTAACTTATCCCAAAAAAGGATAAAATCAACTACAATTGAACTAAGACTAAATACGTTTCAGTATTTTCCGGTGCTTAAGAATCCGTCTGCTTGGGATCTTTGGCAGATAGTTTCTTGGTTTTAGCCTTGGGTGCAGCAACAGATTCCATTAAGGTTAAGCCTTCATTTCCATCCACATAATCTACAATCAATTCATCCCCTTCTTTTAATGCGCCTTGCAATACACGTTCAGCCAAAGGTTCTTCAAGGAATTTTTGTAAAGCACGTTGTAAAGGTCTGGCTCCAAAATCTGCATCGAAGCCTTTTTCAGCCAAAAATTCTTTTGCTTTGTCGGTGATGTTTATGCGATAACCCAAATCTTCAATGCGACGCAACATGCGTTTCATGCGTATTTCAAGAATCTCTACAATTTGTTCTTTTTGTAACGAATTAAAGATAATAATATCGTCAATTCTATTCAAGAATTCCGGTGAAAAGAAACGTTTCAATTGGGTTTCTACAACCATTTTTGACTCTTTTTCCTTATTTGCAGTTTTTGTATTGGTTCCAAATCCTACCCCAGTACCAAAATCTTTCAATTGTCTAGATCCAATGTTTGAAGTCATAATTATCACCGTATTTCTAAAGTCGATTTTACGTCCCCCAGAATCAGTCATATACCCTTCATCCAATGCTTGCAACAACAAGTTAAACACATCGGGATGCGCTTTTTCTACCTCATCAAAAAGCAAAACGCTATACGGTTTGCGACGAACTTTTTCGGTTAACAAACCACCTTCTTCGTATCCAACATAACCTGGAGGCGCTCCAACAAGTCTGCTGGCCGCAAATTTCTCCATGTATTCACTCATATCAATGCGAATAAGGGCATCGTCCGCGTCAAATAAAAATTCCGACAATGCTTTTGCCATTTCTGTTTTACCAACACCAGTAGGTCCTAAGAAAATAAATGAGCCAATGGGCCTATTCGGTTCCTTAAATCCAGCTCTGGTACGCTGAATTGTTTTGGTCAATTTATCGATTGCCTTTTCTTGTCCAACCACACGTCGTTTCATGATTTCGGCCATATTCAACAACCTACGGCTTTCGTCTTCGGCCATACGTTTAATTGGAATTCCAGTAATCATGCTAATTACAGCGGCAATATCGTCTTCAGTAACAGCGTATTTTTGTTCTTTGCTTTGATTTTCCCATTCAAATTTGGCAGTTTCTAAATTTTCAAGAAGTCGTTTTTCGGTATCTCTCAATTTGGCTGCTTCCTCAAAGTTTTGTGATTTTACAACCAGATTTTTTTGCACTTTAATGTCTTCAATCTGACCTTCTAACTCCAATACTTCAGTAGGAACATGAATATTTGAAATATGCACACGGGCACCTGCTTCATCTAATATATCGATGGCTTTATCTGGCAAATGTCTATCACTCATGTAACGCACGCTCAAGTCCACGCAAGCTTTTATAGCCTCTGGCTCATACGTAACACCATGATGTTCTTCGTATTTACCTTTGATATTATGTAAAATTTCAACTGTTTCTTCGGGGGATGCGGGTTGAATTAACACCATTTGAAAGCGGCGTTCTAAAGCACCATCTTTTTCAATATACTGTCTATATTCATCTAAAGTTGTGGCACCAATGCATTGAATTTCGCCTCTGGCCAAAGCTGGTTTAAACATGTTGCTTGCATCGAGTGAACCGGAAGCACCACCAGCACCTACGATGGTATGAATTTCGTCGATAAACAAAATAACATCTTCTGCTTTTTCCAACTCCATCATTAACGCTTTCATGCGTTCTTCAAACTGACCGCGGTATTTTGTTCCGGCAACCATGCTCGCCAAATCCAAACTTACCACCCTTTTGTTGAACAAAACACGGGATACCTTTCGTTGAACAATTCGCAAAGCCAAACCTTCGGCGATGGCTGTTTTACCCACACCGGGTTCACCAATCAATACTGGATTGTTTTTCTTTCTGCGACTTAGAATCTGGCTTACACGCTCAATTTCTTTTTCACGTCCCACAATTGGATCCAACTTGCCATCTTCTGCAGCCTTGGTTAAATCTCTACCAAAATTATCTAAAACGGGGGTTTTAGATTTCAATTTAGTCTTATTCGCCAGTTGGGATTTTTGTTCTTCTCTATAATAATCTTCTGGTGTATCTCCATCTTCCGATGACATTTCACCTCTAATGGTATCTATTCCTTCTTCCAAGGCAGCTTTAAACACATCGTAGGTTACTCCGTATTGAGTTAAAACTTTAGAAGCAACATTGTCCTCATCCCTCAAAATCGACAATAACAAATGTTCGGTTCCAATTAGATCTGTTTTGAAGATTTTTGCCTCCAAATAAGTTATTTTCAAGGCTTTTTCAGCCTGTTTTGTTAATGGGATATTCCCTAAGTTAGAAGTTTTTGAGGCGGTCCCTTTAATAGAATCTTCAATGCTCTTTTTTAGTCTCAGACCATCGATGTCCAATAACTTCATGGTTTGAAATGCTTTGCCTTCTCCTTCGCGTATGATACCCAACAACAAATGTTCGCAACCGATATAATCGTGGCCCAAGCGGATGGCTTCTTCTCTACTATACTGTATTACCTCTTTTACTCTAGGTGAAAATTTTGCTTCCATAATTTAGATTACTCAAAGGTAAAGTCTATTCTCTAAATTATTGGCACTTCTCGAGGAACGACCAAAATATCAGACGATAATAATCGCTGTTTTGTCTATAAAAATCTGTATCAAAAAGTTAAATTATCTGATGCCCTGTATTTTGCGTTGTTGTTGACATGCTATTTAAAGTCAATCCAAAAAAAAAGCTAAACTTTATGTTGTTTTATGGAGAAGCCTTGGATGATATTAATCAAAGCATTAACGGCAAAAAAAAAGTTATAACCCAAGAATTTCATGCCGATTGCACCAGAAGAATATCTCCAAATGTTGTAATTAACACCATATTGTTTTAAAACTTTAGAAGCCGTGTTGTCCTCATCCTTCAAAATCGACAATAACAAATGTTCGGTTCCAATTATGTCTATTTGAAAGAATTTCGCTTCGAAATAGGCTAGTTTCAACATTTTATACGCCTGTTTTGTGAGTGGGGGTTTTTCCATATTGGAAGTTGTACAGGCGTTGCCTTTAATGGAATATTCAATGCTCTTTTTTAGTTTGAGACAATCGATGTCCAATAACTTCATGGTTTGGAATGTTTTGCCATCATCTTCGCTTAAGATTGCCAACAAAAAATGCTCACAACCAATATAATCATGACCCAAGCGCATGGCCTCATCTCTACTGCTCTGTATCACCTCTTTTATATTAGGCGAAAATTTTGCTTCCATAATTTAGAATACCCAAAGTTAAAGTCTATTCTCTAAATTAAGGAAAATGTGCTTGGAACGACAAAAATTTCAGACGAAAACAATGGCCAGTTTGTTTATGAAAATCGGTTCCAAAAAGTTCAATTAATTTATGCACTGTCTTTGCTTTGTTGTTAAAAACTATTTTAAGTCAATCCAAATAAAAGCTTAACATTATGTTGTTATTTTGAAAGACTATGGATGATTTTACGCAAGGCAATAAACGCAAAAAGAAAGTTATACCCCAAGAATTTTTTGCGGATCGCACAGGTAGAATGCCTCCAAATGCCGTAGAATTAGAAGAAGCCGTTTTGGGTGCAATGATGCTGGAACGTGATAAAATTCACCAAGTCATTGACATCCTTACAGAAAAACACTTTTACAGTCCCCAAAACCGGATTGTTTTTTCCGCAATTCAAAGTTTATATCAAAAGGCCGATATGGCCATAGATCTTTTAACCGTTTCTAATTTACTTAAAAACCAAGGTCAATTAGACATAGCTGGGGGATACTATTACCTAGCACAACTCACAAATCGAGTTTCATCGGCGGCCAATATTGAATATCATTCACGTATTCTTACACAGAAGTTTATACAACGAGAACTTATTCAAGTTTCCGGCGAAATCGCCTTTGATGCATACGACGATACCCAAGATGCATTCGATCTTTTAGATCATTCAGAATCAAAGTTATACGAAATTAAAAACACTGGATTAAAACGGAATTTTCAAGAGATTTCATTGCTTATTAACAGCTCAATGAAAGAAATTGAAAACCGGATGTCTTCCGAAAACAATGGCATTACAGGAGTAGCTTCTGGCTTCGCAGACATTGACCGTATTAATGGGGGATGGCAACCGTCTGACTTGGTCATTCTTGCTGCGCGTCCCGCTATGGGTAAAACCGCTTTTGCCTTGAGTTTGGTTAGA
This sequence comes from Chitinophaga pinensis, assembly GCA_945860565.1. Classification (GTDB taxonomy): domain Bacteria; phylum Bacteroidota; class Bacteroidia; order NS11-12g; family UBA955; genus VMCP01. The sequence goes on from CAMAQS010000069.1 coordinate 4,610, forward strand.
AATGCGGCTGTTGATCACAAAAAGAGTGTGATGATATTCTCCTTAGAAATGGCCGACATCCAATTGGTAAATCGTTTGATTTCAGGGGAAGCACAAGTACCAGGTGATAAAATCAAAAAAAGCGAACTCACGGATGAAGAATGGCAACGATTACAAACAGAAACGGTGGCACTAAGTGCCTCCAAAATATTCATAGACGATACTCCCCAGCTTAGTATTTTTGACTTAAATGCAAAATGCAGACGGGTACATTCACAACATGGTTTGGATTTGGTAGTGGTAGATTACTTGCAATTGTTGCGACATGAAACAAAAGGACAAGGAAACCGTGAACAAGAAATTGCATTTATTTCGAGGTCATTGAAAGCACTTGCCAAAGAATTAAGTATACCTGTTATTGCTTTGGCCCAATTAAGTCGTGAAGTAGAAAAACGCGGAAATAAACGTCCTCAACTTTCTGACTTACGTGAATCTGGGTCTATTGAACAAGATGCGGACATGGTAATGTTCTTATACAGACATGAATACTATGCTAAAATGGGTATGGAATCAGAACAAGGCGGACGCGGTGGCAACGATGGTGTGGAATTGGATTATGGAATTCGCGGCTTGACAGAAGTGGTAATTGCAAAAAACAGACATGGGTCTGTGGGCTCTGCATTTTGTAAATTCATCGGTGAATTTTCTAAATTCCAAGACTTGAGTCCCTTTGAACGTGAAACCATCAAATCACAAAACAATGAATACCAATCTTATGAATCTCCACCGCAAGTGGTTAAAACCATGGGATCTAAAATGAATGACGATGCTGGATTTTACGATAAACCAAACATTCAAAATCCATTCTCTTCTAACCCAGGAAATTCGTGGTCCGCAGGATTTGACCCGAGCATTCGTGAAGACTAATATTTCAGAAATTATCCACTCTTTGTTTAAACAGATTGCGTTTTTCTTTGGTTTAGACAAACAAAATTCCAAACCAAGCGTTTACAAACAATGAAAATTTTATGGATTCTTTCTTTGGTGGCTTTGTCAACCGGATGTGCACTTAATTCTACAACTTATATTAAACCCAACGACAGATTTATATTGGGAGATAATCCTCACGGTAAAGTAAAGGTAAAACTATCCAACGAATCATCACAGCCCATTCAAACGCAGTTATATCCAATAGATGGAGGTTCTCACAGTTTACTAACCGTTAATTCTGGAGCAAATTCACGCGTGGAGGTAGATAAAAACACCGCCCTTCACATTATAAATAACAGCCAAGACACCGTTGTTGTGAAACTTAAAGTTAGAGGGGATTTAAACCTTTCTATGGGCTTTAAAAACAAATAATTGCGCTCATTTTTAGGCTTTCACGACCAATACAGTTGAAATCAATGTGTGATTTTTGCAAAAAAAACATGCATTTCATATTTGTGATAATCCCAATTTGATTTACTGGATAATGTGAATAAATAAACATTATTTTGCAACCCACATTTCTGGGCTGCGATGAATTGGATTAACCTTGTAAAACAAACCATACGATTCCTCAAATTCGGTTTTCTATTTTTAATTTTGTTTGTATTTTCTTACTGGGGGATTGCATTTATTACTTCAAAAATTACAGTTAACGATTCCAATAAAGATGGCGCGGATATACCAATTTATATTCTTTCAAATGGAGTTCATACAGATATTGTAGTTCCAATTTATCATAAAAACACAAAAACAAACTGGCGGAATTTTGTAAAAATTGAGCACACTTTAGCCAAAGATACAAATTCAACATTGGTTGCTTTTGGTTGGGGGAATAAAGGATTTTACTTGGAAACACCTCAGTGGGCCGACTTGAAATTTTCAGTTGCATTTAATGCAGTCTTTGGGTTGGGTGGTTCCGCAATGCACGTCACATTCCACAAACAATTAAAAGAAAGTAAACACTGTCGAAAAATCTATCTTTCGGTAGACCAATATCGGAATTTATCAAAGTTCATACTAGATCAATTTTCTAAGTCTTCAGGTGGCGAGGCAATGTTGATTCCTACCAAGGCCAACTATGGCAAAAATGATGCGTTTTATGAGGCAAATGGCCGTTATAATTTGTTTTATACTTGCAATACTTGGACAAACGAAGCCTTAAAATCGTGTGGGCAAAAAGCGAGCTTATGGACTCCATTTGAAGGTGGGGTTATGCGTCATTATCCCCTAAAACGAAATTAACCCGAAGTTTATTCCCTTTTGAATTTTGTATAAATGGAAAAAGTCTGGCAGATTGCCAGACTTTTTCCATCTTTAGATATTAGATCTTACTTTTCTTCTTCTTTTGGCAACTTAACTGCAAACATTTCTTCTTTTCCATTGGGAGATTTACCTTCTACCACAATACTGCCTTTTAACGTTTTTAGCATTGAAATGGCTCCTTGTGCGGAATACACCTGCTCGTTATTTATGTGCGTAATAACGAAACCTTTAGGTATACCAGAATTTTTAAAAATTCCATTTTCTACTTTATCAATTTTAACACCCGATTTAATTCCAAGCTTTGAACGCTCTTCTCTGGTGGTATTTACAAGATTCATACCCATGAAATCTGTGCCAGTAGATTTTGAGACTTCTCCAATTTTGGTATCCCCATCTTGACTTAAAAGTGTGACTTTAATTTCTTTGATGCTGCCATTTCGTTTTAAGGTTATTAGGGGCATGTCACCTGGTTTGTATTTGCCTACTTTTTCTTGAAGTCGGCTTGAGCTATTCACTTCCTCGCCGTCAATTTTGAGTATTACATCCTCTTTTTTGATGCCCGCTTTATCTGCCGCACCCCCTTCAATTACCTCTGCCACGTAAACCCCTTTTAGATTGTCCAAGTTTTTAGAATCTGCAAGTTCTTGGGTAATTTCTTGAATAGATACTCCTAGGATTGCTCGTTGTACTTTTCCATATTTCATCAAGTCATTTACCACCTTTTTCATCAAATTCACAGGAATGGCAAATCCATAACCCGCATAAGAACCTGTTTCAGAAGCAATGGCGGTATTTATGCCAACCAATTCACCAGCGACATTAACCAAGGCTCCACCTGAGTTACCTGGGTTAATTGCAGCATCGGTTTGAATGAAATTTTCAATGGCATATTTGTTTCCTTTAGAGCGCAAAAGATCTATATTCCTGCCAACCGCACTTACAATTCCAAGTGTAACGGTGCTGGTTAAATTAAATGGATTTCCAACGGCTACTACCCATTGTCCAACCTTTACATCGTCGCTATTGCCTAACTTTAAAAATGGTAAATCGCCTTCTCCAATGCGTAAGAGTGCCAAATCTGTATTTTTATCTGTGCCAATAAGTTCAGCAACATAGGTCCGTTTATCGTTCATAACAACTTCAATTTTGTTGGCTCCTTCTACCACATGATTGTTGGTAACAATGTATCCATCATCTGAAATAATGACACCTGAACCAGTGGCTGCTCTTGGACCGGGTTGTTCGAACTGCATTCCTGGGTTTCTGAAAAACTCAAAAGGGTCAGTAGGTGTTTGTTGTTTTTGGCTTTGGGAGGATGTGGATCCTATCATTGTTTTAATGTGCACGACCGCTGGATTGGCAATTTCGGAAACACCTGTAAAATCAAAAGCGGGTACAGTATTCAAACTGGCATACCGCGCCAATTGACTCGATCTGTTTTGCATCTTATCGATGTCCTGTGCGTTAAACTTATCTTGGTTTAAAGCATAAAAGCCAAACAAACTTACAATACCACCTGCAAATCCTGCTGCAAGCACTCCAAGGAATTTGTACTTCTTAAATAAATTTTCCATAACTGTTAAAATATATTCTGATTTTTACTGTAAAACAACGCAAAAATCGAGTAGTTGATTTAAATTGCAATGGATTTCATTTACCATTTTCGATAAAATCGTATTCATATTCCGTGAAATGTCGTTAGGAGCAAATAATGCCACAGATTATATTCAAGGACTTCGTTTAGGAGACCGTGAATTGCTCGTAACTATATATAAAGAAAATGAAGCAATGATTCGAAAATATATCATAGAAAACAATGGTAGTGAAGAAGATGTTCAAGACCTTTTACAAGATGCCCTGGTAGTGGTTTGGCAAAACGCAAGAAAAGCAGATTTTGTTTTAACTTCAAAACTAAGCACCTACATTTTTGCCATTGTAAAAAATTTATGGCTAAAACAACTTGATAAAAACAAACGGTTAACGGACGAAAAAGCCATCCCTCAAAACAAAACCATCCCACAAGAAGAACACAGCGACATCGATTTGTCGATTGTACGTTCTTATTTGAATGAGATGGGAGAAACCTGCAGACAAGTGCTGCTGATGTTCTATTTCGATGGCTTTGACATGGATACCATTGCAAAAGCCAATCATTTTGCCAATTCAAATGTTGCAAAAGCAAAAAAACACCAATGTTTGAAAGAATTATCGAACATGGTAAAGTTAAAATTCAGTTCAACCGATTTTTTTAACCGCTGATGAACGACATTGATCCGCGTATATTAAGGTTTTTCGACCATGAACTTTCAGAAAAAGAAGTTCGGGATTTTTTGTCTGAACTGGAGAATAATGATACCTTGCGCAAAGATTTCCAACTATATTCCTTAATCATAGAAGGAATAAAATCGGAAGGGGCTGAAGAATTAAAAGAATACATCAAAACCCGTGTTGAGGCAGAAACCACAGAAACCAAAACCAATATTTGGCTTTATGCTGCTGCCAGTGCTGCAATCCTGATTATTGGATATTTTGGCATTTTCAAATATTTAGAAACCAGAAGTTTAAAGGCAACAAAAGACTATATTACACTCAACGATGAAAAAGCCAATAAATTTAAATTTTGGAATAAACAAAAAGAACCAGCAAAACTTCAGAAAATAACCAAACCATATAGCACGTATGAAGATTCTTTGCGAATGCTTGGAGAAGATGGTGAATTGTATGCAGTGGAAGAATCAATCGAAGACAATAACGGTTCAAACTATATTGCTGATGACATTGAACGGAATGTTCCAAATGTACAGCCGGCTGAAACTGAAAGTCCCGAAGTTGAAAAGTCATCACAATCAAACAAAGAGATTCTATTGGCTCAACAAAGTGTGGTTCCAATTCAACTGTCTGGACTTGGTAATTCAGCATTGAGCCCTGCCCCTTATGCCGGAATAGAATATAAAACAAAGGGGAAAAGCGCAGCACCGTCTACCAAAAAGTTGGAAGCTGCCAGTGATACAATTTCAAATAAACCAACAGAATTGGCATCGCGTGCTTTACCATTAAAATCATCCAGATATCTAGTATCTATATTCGAAACTTATTCTCATGAAGAAGCATTAATCATCAGAAAAGACGGAAATTTAATGCACGTTATGGTATACAATATGGCTGCCAACAATCCACTTTTATACATCATAAACGAAGAATTATACCTAGAATTGGGATTAGAGAAAATATATAAAATACCTAGTCTTCCTCAAAAAATAATCAATCCGAAGCCCATTTCAGATAAAAAAATCATCAAACTTATTAAAAATTGAAAATTGAATTTGTAAAATATCAAGGCACTGGAAACGATTTTATTCTTATTGACGGAAGGAATGATAATTTTGAGGACTTACCCGTAAAATGGCTTTGTGACCGGAGATTTGGGATTGGTGCTGATGGCTTAATGATTTTAAAATCGATGGAAAATTTTGATTTTGAAATGATTTATTACAATTCTGATGGAAACATTAGCTCTATGTGTGGTAATGGTGGACGTTGTATTTCTAAATGGGCACATAATTTGGGATTGGGTGACAACAACCGGGTGGTTTTTAATGCCATTGATGGAGCTCATGAAGCCGTAATAAATGCAAAAACGGTTGCCCTTAAAATGACAGATGTGAATTCATGGGAAGTGTCCGATAGCGATACTTACATCTTAAATACAGGCTCGCCACATTACGTATCATTTCAGCCCGAGAATGATCTTGAAAAATTCGATTTGGTGAATTGGGCCAAAGGGATTAGGTACAATGATCGTTTTAAAATGGAGGGAATCAATGTGAACCTTGTCACAATTTCCGAGCCCAATAAATTGGTTATGCGTACGTATGAACGGGGTGTTGAGGATGAGACATTTAGTTGTGGCACAGGTGTAACGGCTGCAAGTTTATCTTATGCTTTGAAACAAGATAACAATATAAAAAAAGTTCAGGTTAAAACCCCAGGTGGAGATTTGTCTGTTGCCTTTGAGCGCACAGCATCGGGTTTCTCAAATATTTGGTTGGAAGGACCGGCCGATTTTGTATTTAAAGGCGAAATAATCCTATAATAAAAAAGGCCATCTATATAGACGGCCTTTTTAAAATTCAATCGACTTATTTTATTTCACCATCAACTTTACAGTTTGCGAACTACCGTTAGTTAGTTGAACGCGTACCAAGTGATATCCTGACTTTAAGTTAGTACTGTTTAGTTTCACAGAATTCATTCCGACAGTTGCAACAATCTTATCGCTATAAACTTTTTTACCATCTAACGAATACACTTCAAGTATACCTGTAGTTTGAGTGGTTGAAGTAAATGTAACCTCAGATCCAGAAACAGTAGGATTAGGATATACATTCATTTTAAGTGTGGTATTGTCTTTAGTTATCTTTTTATTGCTGGTAAGTAAGTTTGTGCTCTTGAAATAACCACGGCCATGAGTACCAATATACATGGTCATGCCTTCCCAAGGTCTCCACTCGTATCCTCTGATTTCAAATACTGGAACCCTTGCCAAACCATTGTTCGCTTCTTCCCAATTTGTTCCACCATTTTCTGTTACCCAAACACCTAAGTCTGTACCCAATACAATGCGATTTGGATTATCAACATCAATTACGGCATCGTAAACTGGCATAGAAGGCAAATTACCTGTAATGTCTGTCCATACAGGATTGTCTGCCAATGCATCGTTTGATTCCATTACATAACGTGAATTTCCATATCCACCCAGGGTAATAACAACATGGTTGTCGTCGGACTGATCCACATTAACCGAAGTAATGGTTCTGCCAGAAATACTTGGAATTGACAATAATTTTGTTGTGATTTTCGCTGGGATATTGGCAGGTAAAGGATTTGCCGCAACCGTAAATTCTGCAGAATTCAAACTATCAATTCTGTAAAGTGCACCTGGTTTAGC
>CAMAQS010000070.1 GCA_945860565.1 Chitinophaga pinensis
GAAGACTATACTTATGCCTCTATGTTTTTTAAAGATTACACCGACAATTTCTCCAAAACCCCGCGTACGCTAGAATGTGCCTACCTTGGATTATATTGTGATTATATGGGCATTGGTCCCTTGGATTTAGATCAATCAGACACCAAAAATGTGATTGACGCCATGCAGACCTTTACCAATTATTACCCTGATTCTCCCTACACCCAAAAATGCAATGAACATATAGACGATATGCGTCATCGCTTGCAACAAAAAGAGTACGAAAGAGTCATGCAATACTATAACATGGGCGAATACAAATCGGTGGTAACAGCTGCTAGAAATAGCATTAAAATGTATCCCGACATTCAACAACGCGAAGAATTGGAATTTTTAACCGTAAAATCTCAATATTTATACGCCAAAAACAGCATAGAAGCCAAACGTTTAGAACGCTTTCAAGAAGTGTTGATTAACTTTGAAGATTACAAATACAACAACGCCAAAAACAGTGAACATTATGCAGAAGCATTGCGCATGTTTGAGGATTCAAAAGTTCAAATAAAAAAATTAAAAGAAAATTTATGAGTCATTTAAAAAATAAAAGTCACGCCGAAACCCGCGATTTGCGCCAAATGGAACACGAAACAAACAACGTTTACCTAACGGCAGTTGTTATTTCGAAAAGAGCCGATCAAATTGCAGAAAAGCAAAAAGAAGAACTCAAAAACAGACTTGAACCTTTTGCACACGACAGCGATAACTTAGAAGAAATCCAAGAAAACCGTGAGCAAATTGAAATATCTTTGATGTACGAAAAAATGCCAAAACCTACCTTGTTGGCTACCCAAGAATTCATCGACGATAAAACCTACTGGAGAGTTCCTGAAGCTCCAGACAATGTTAAACTCTAAAAACATAATCATTGGCGTTACCGGTGGTATCGCCGCATATAAAATACCCTTACTTGTGCGCCTGTTAAAAAAAGCAGGTGCCCAAGTTCAGGTAATATGCACCCCTGCTGCCTTACAATTCGTAACGGCAGAAACCCTCACTGTGCTTTCTGAAAATCCCTGTATCACCGAATTCTTTCAACCTGAAACCGGCGCATGGAACCACCATGTAAACCTCGGATTGTGGGCCGATGCTCTTATCATCGCTCCCTGTGGCTCTAATACCATTGCCAAAATGACCACTGGTCAGTGCGATAACCTATTGTTAACTACATACCTTTCTGCACGTTGTCCGGTATGGATAGCACCTGCCATGGATTTAGACATGTACCAACAAGCCGCGGTAAAAGACAATCTCAATACTTTACAAAACCGTGGTGTCCACATTATTCCAGCAGAAACTGGTGAACTTGCGAGCGGATTACTGGGAGAAGGTCGAATGGCTGAACCAGAAAAGCTGTTTGCTGCCCTAGATGATTATTTTGCCCCCAAACCGTCTCACTGGAACAATAAACACATTTTAATTACTGCCGGACCAACATTTGAAGCCATTGACCCAGTACGCTTTATAGGAAATCACAGTACTGGACAAATGGGAATATCCATTGCAAATGCACTGATTGATTTAGGAGCGAAAGTAACCTTGGTGTTGGGACCTTCTTCGCTAAAACCGCGAAAAGAAGTGAAACTAATTTCCGTGATCTCCGCAAAATCTATGCTGGAGGCTTGCGAAATTGAATTTGAACACGCCGACGGATTAATCATGTCTGCCGCCGTTGCCGATTACCGTCCCGATACCCCATCCCCCGAAAAAATAAAAAAATCAGAACCTGAACTTACCCTTAAATTGGTAAAGAATCCAGATATATTACACACCCTTTCACACAAAAAAAAGAGCACTCAATTTACAGTGGGTTTTGCATTAGAAACAGAACATCCCGAAAAATATGCAGTGGAAAAATTGAAGCGTAAAAATCTCGATGCAGTGATATTAAACGTGGTTTCAGAAAACAGCGGTTTTAAATCAAATACCAACAAAATAACAATTTTCGATAAAAAAAATAGAATTTTTGAGAGTTCTGTGCAATCTAAAGACCAAATTGCTGTTATTTTGTTAAATACCTTAAACGATTGGTTATTTTAAACAGAATGAAGAGATTTTTGGCAATATTAATAATATGCTTTTTGTGGCAAAACTTATATTCACAAGAGATTAAAGCCACCGTTCAGGTTATTGCACCGAGAATTCAAATTTCCAACAAACAAATTCTAACCACGTTAGAGAATGGCATACAGCAATTCATTAACAACAGAAAGTGGACGGAAGAAAAGGTTGAACAACAAGAAAAACTAGAAATCTCCTTGTTTTTTGAAATAAACGCACTCACCGACAACAACGAATTTCAAGGTACCATGCAGTTGCAAGTGATTCGTCCCGTCTACAATTCCAATTACAAAACAACCGTATTGCAATTTAGTGATGAAGACGTAACTTTTGTATATCGTGAATTTGAGAACTTCGATTTTCAAGAGAACATTAACTTAAACGACCTCACATCGCTACTGGCTTATTACGTTTATATTTCTTTGGGGATGGATTACGACAGTTTTTCAGAATTGGGAGGAAGTGGCTTTTTTTCAAAAGCACAAAACATAGTAAATATGATGACCAGCAAACCGGGTTGGAATCAGGGAGACGGCAAAGGCTTCCGCAATCGGTTTTATTTGGCAGAAAATCTAAACAGTCCGAGATTTAAAGAACTCAGACAAATTACATACAATTACCACAGAAATGGAATGGACCAGTTTGCGGCAACACCGGAAAAAGCGCGCAAAAACATTACCGAGGCCATCGAAAAACTAACCGAAACCTCTCAAAGCAATAGTAATTCGCTGCTGCAAAAGTTATTTTTCACCACCAAATGGCCTGAACTTGTGGAAATTTATAAAGCTTCTACTGCGGCAGAAAAGGTGGTTATCACTAAATTATTCAACGATTTGGACCCAACAAATACCAAACGTTACGAAAAAATTAAAGAATGATAGTACATACTTCAACCGTAGACAGCCGTTTAAGAGATTGGATTTCAGAAAACAAACCTGAAAGAATAGTGATGGTGGTTTCCAAAACTTCGCGTGAACTTTGTTTGCCGAAATTGGAAATTCATCACAATATTAGCATGCTCATTTACGAAGTGCCTGATGGTGAAGCGGCAAAAGACATCGAAATTTGTCAAGATTTTTGGGAACTTTTACTCCGCGAAAATATCAGTAGAAACAGTGTTATCGTTGCATTGGGTGGAGGTGCGGTTTTAGACTTTGGTGGATTCTGCGCTTCGGTTTACATGCGAGGCATTCCCTTCATTTATGTACCTACTACCCTTTTGTCTATGGTAGACGGTTCAGAAGGCGGTAAAACTGGAATTAACTTCTACGGCAATAAAAATATCATTGGCACATTTAAAAATCCTTCTAAAATCATTCGAAATGTTGACTTTATTCAAACACTTCCAGAGTTAGAAGTTTTTTCTGCCTGGGCGGAAATTACAAAACACGGAATATTGGCTGGTGGTAGTTTATGGAATAGAATTGAATCAAAAATCATCCCTGCCCTCACCGATGAAAATTCATGGATGGACATTGTGGTTGAAAATATCACTTATAAACAAGCAATCGTTCAAGCAGATTTTGAAGAAAAAGGTAGACGAAAATTATTGAATCTAGGACATACTTTGGGCCATACTCTTGAAGCATTGTATTTTGAAGAAACCTTTATCACCCACGGAATATGTGTAGCCAATGGTTTATATTGGGAGACATTGTTGGGAGTAGAATTAGGTATCACAAAACCTGAAACCCTCACCAAAATCACAGATGCATTGTTCCCAATGTTCCAAAAAATTCACTGGGATAGCAGTGAAGTTGATCAAATGGTGGCATTTTTAAAACACGATAAGAAAAATAGCGAAGGGTTTATCCAATTCACGCTCGCAGAAACCATTGGAAACTGTAAAATAAATTGCTCTGTAGATGAAGATGTGATAACCAGTTTCCTCTATAAACATGCGTTAGATGACCAAGCCTAATTGGATAAAAATCCAATCTCTTCCCCCTCTATCACCAGTAAAAATAGCCCTTCCTTTATCGAAAAGTCTATCGAATAGAATCCTCATTCTATCGCATTTTTGCAGGATTTCTGAAAATGAATTGCCACTCCTTTCCGATAGCCGCGATACCCAATTGTTGCAAAAAGCGTTATACAGCAACTCTGAATCGATGGACTTTATGGACGCTGGGACTCCTTCCCGACTTGCATTGGCCTACTTTACGGCAACTGGCAGATTGGTTACCATAACAGGCAATCAAAGTCTCAAAAAGCGCAGTATTCGTCCGCTCGTAGATGCCCTTATTCTGGGTGGAGCAGAAATAGAATACCTAGAAAATGAAGGGTTTTTCCCGGTACGCATTGCAAAAAAAATGACTCATTTTCCTGAAATCACTATAGACCGCAGTGAAAGTAGCCAGTTTGTAACCGCTTTGTTATTGGTGTCTGTTTTGTTTTCGGGGGATAAACATCTGTATTTACAAGGCACTGAACACTCCAATGAATACATTTCAATGACGCTGCAAGTACTTCAGGAATGGGGAATTGAATCTTCTTGGAAGGATGATGTTCTTACTGTTTTCGGGGGATGTTTAACGTGCCCACATCCAATTACGGTAGAGGCAGATTGGAGTGCCGCCAGTTACTTTTATGCCTTGCAGGCAATACAACCAGAACAATCTCTTTTTTTGGATGGACTTACTTCGTCCTCAAAACAAGGAGACCGCGCTTTGAGTTCAATCTTTCAGCAATTTGGTGTTGAGAGTCGTTTTGAAACCCAAGGTGTACAGTTGCAATTTGTGCATATAAAAAAACAGAATTTAATCACTTTAGACTTGGCAGATGTTCCAGATGTGGTACCCTCAATTGTAGTTGCAGCCGTAGGCCGAAATCAAGAACTTCTGCTGAAAGGAATTCAAAACCTCAAATACAAAGAAAGCAATCGAATTGATGTAATGAATGAAAATTTACAGGGTTTCGGATGGCAATTAGTGGCTCAAAACGACCACGATTATTTGCTAAAACAAACCCACATCCCCCAAGAAAAAATAAATATAAAAACCCATGCAGATCACCGCATGGCGATGGCATTTTCACTTTTGGCGTCAAAACAACCTTTGTTCATTGACGATATTGAATGTGTAGAAAAATCGTTTCCTTTATTCTGGAAGGCTTTACAAAGCTGTAACTTTGAATTTAATTTAAGCGAAAATGAGCCGAAATAGCCTTGGCAAAAATGTAATCCTCACCAGCTTTGGCGAAAGTCATGGTCCTTTTATAGGTTCTGTGTTGGACGGATTTCCATCAAATTATGCATTGGACGAACATTTCATTCAAATGTATATGGGCCGTCGCAAACCTGGTCAATCTGCAATTAGCACATCTAGGGCTGAAAAAGATGCAGTATCTATCATTTCAGGTGTATTTAATGGTCGAACTACGGGCAGTCCAATCGCATTTTTAATAGAAAATACGGATGCCCGGCCCGCAGATTACGATAAAATGAAGGATGTTTTTCGGGCCGGGCATGGCGATTTATTGTACAAAGAAAAATATGGTCACCACGATTACCGCGGCGGCGGCCGTGGCAGTGCCAGAATAACAGCAGGATGGGTGGCGGCCGGCGCTTTAGCCATTCACTATCTGCAGCATACCCACAACATCCATATAAGGAGCTGGGTTAAACAGATTTATACCATCGACAGCTCCTTGCCCAGCTCCTTGCCAAGCATTGAAATGATCGATTCGAATATGGTCCGTTGTCCTGATGCCCATGCCGCACAACAAATGATACAGGCCATAGAAGAAGCTAAAAATCAAGGTGATAGCCTTGGAGGCACCATTCACACCCAAGTGCATGGAATGCCTGTTGGCATTGGTGAGCCCGTGTTTGGTAAACTGCAATCGGTGTTGGCACAATACATCATGTCAATTAACGCCGTAAAAGGAATAAGCATTGGAGAAGGATTTAATGCTGCCGCCATGAAAGGTTCTCAACATAACGACCAGTGGATATATAAAAACGACAATTTAGGGACACTCAGCAATCACGCTGGTGGAATGATCGGCGGAATGTCTACCGGAGAACCCATTGTTTTTGAAACCGCATTTAAACCAACGTCCAGCATAAGCATCCCCCAAGAAACAGTAAATTCAAACAAAGAAACAGTGCCGTTAACGGTAACGGGAAGACATGATCCATGCGTTGTACCGCGTGCCGTTCCCATTGTAGAAGCCATGACTGCCTTGGCCATGTTGGATTTAATTTTAGAAAATAAATGAACAGACAAGAAATACTGAATGAATTCTCCAAATTGTTGGATGTAATGGACGATTTGCGTGCCAAATGTCCGTGGGACAAAGAACAAACTTGGGACAGTATCCGGACATTGTCCATTGAAGAAGTGCATGAATTGTCGGAAGCCATCATAGAGAACAATGTACCAGAAGTCCAAAAGGAATTGGGCGATTTGTTGTTGCACATTGTGTTTTACAGCAAAATTGCCGATGAACAACAGTTTTTTGACATTGGCGAGGTTTGTAAATCGTTGATAGAAAAACTCATTCGTAGACATCCACATATTTATGGAGAAGTGATTGCCAACGATACGGAAACGGTCTTGCAAAATTGGGAGCAAATAAAATTGGCCGAAAAAGGCAGCAAAAAGAACGGTGTTTTAGACGGAGTTCCCAAAGGATTAAACAGTATGGTAAAGGCATTTCGGATGCAAGAAAAGGCATCGCAGGTAGGATTCGATTGGGACAATGCCGATTTGGCGTACGAGAAAGTGGAGGAAGAATGGAAGGAATTTAAGGAGGCTACCACAGAGGAACACCGCGAAGAAGAATTTGGCGATTATCTGTTTGCCCTTATCAATTTTGCGCGTTTGAGCGGGATAAATCCCGACACAGCATTGGAACGCTGCAACCTAAAGTTCAAATCCCGTTTTCAAAGCATGGAAGTCCAAGCCGAAGCCTTAAACAAGGGCCTAAAAGACATGACCCTAGACGAGATGGAAGCATTGTGGCAGAATGCAAAAAAGGAGGGTTAGGTTGATGGATAATTAAGGGTCAAAATCCAATTAGGTAGACCCCAAATTCAGTTTATTAAAATACTAAAACAGGATATAGTTAAGAAATCAATGAATATGAATTACTAAGATTTTTTTAAACCTATCCCAGGCTCTGTCTATTCGAATTTTTGACGTTTTTTTTTGTTGTTTACTACTTTTCTTCTAAAATTTTCAGCAACCGCTCATTCAAATACAATTTTTCTTTTCCAACTTTCACTGATTTCAAAAATCCGTTTTCTGTCAATGTCGGTTTGTCTAAGTTGTTCGTTGTTCTTAAAAGACAAATCAACTATTTTATCCGCAACTGGCAACAGGGCATTCAAGAAGTCGATTAATAGTGGTTTACTTGCTTCTTAGCCAAAGATTTTTTTAAATCCAAAATCGGTAAATGGGTTTAAATATTTTGCTTTCATCTTATGGTCTGCCGTGATAAATCAGATAAATAAATTTACAAATATTTATGAATTTTTCGGGAATAGTTATGCAACAGATACTACGAATACATACCGCAATTATCTCAGATTGAATGAATTTCCTTCACAAATCATATAGTCTCCAGAGGGTAAATTGACTTTTTTATTTGTTGAAGTCAAAAGTTCAATATTCGAAAAATGAGCCAAAGTACTTTCTTTATGTACTTTACTAAATAGATCTTCTTTTTTCATGTCTGCTGGAACAGAAGTAAGATTAATATCGGTAATTTTTGGGGTATTGCGTACTTTGGGCAAAACAATGTTTTGATTTGAAGTTTCTTCGTAAACTACTGACTTGTCTTTTTGTGAGCAATAAAACTCGGCAGGTTTTCCATTAATGTCTGTAGAACTTAAACTTAGTTGAATAATTGAATCGAATGAGTCAATCAATTTTGCGTTGATCATATCAATGAGATAATACTTTTTTCTACATTTTTCAAAACTGAAAATAACATTTTCCTTGTTTCTTGTCATTGTACCGGTGCAGCCTATCACTAATAACTCGTCCTGTTTTGGGCCAATTGATTTTCTAACACTTCTTAGGAATATATTCTTACCTGTGTCGATAGTTAAATCAAAGCCACTGCCGTCATAATGACCTTTTTTTATGGAAACTGATGTACGCTCAAATATATATTTTGGCTTATTAGAAAAAGATATAGTTTCTCCAACTTTAAGTAGATTATTTTGAAACTCCTTATCCTTGATTGTAAAAGAGAGTGTCAAAAGAAACATTAATGCGATGATGGTATTTTTAAGGATTTTCATATGTATGACGTGATGGTTGTTTTAGATAATAATTCTAACTGGATTATTTACGAATATACCAAAAAAGCACCCCCCAAAAAAACTCCCGCAGAAAATTTAACCTTTGCAATAATTGCAATTCTTTTAATTATCAAAATTATTAAATAACACTAATTTTACTTCGGCACCCACACCAACATTTCAACTTCATCGGTGCGGTATTTTCTGGATTCAGATTCAAAGACCCCTGAAATTTTAGTGACCTCAATGGCGTAGGTTTTGTCTTTCACCACAATGTATCAGGAAGTCCTTTTGCGTTTTTTCGTCCATATCAAACTCTCAATAAATTCAATTTTAAGCTTACCAACATTAAACTTTGAACATTGAATTGTTAAAAGTTGAGTGTTATAAAAAGCTAATAAGAAGACTTTTATTATTTAAAAGTTAAATAGCTCAGTTTTGAACGCGTTTTGCAACAGTTACTGAAATTACCTGCTGGGATTTCTTCAAACTAATACTTATCGATTTGCTTTTGAAGTCTGTCAATCTCATTTTCCCATGACCTTATTATTTCAAGTTCTGCTTGTACTTCTTGCTCTTTTTCAGCTGGGGATCTCAAAAGTTGAAATTCCTGTATTTCTTCTAGACTAATTTTAGCTGCACGTAAATTGATTATTGCTTGGTCGTATTCGTATTTCAAATTTTCAAGATCTGCTTGTCTTTGAGCAGCATCTAACGCTCTTTTTTGTTTTTGTTCTTCAGTTAATCTTGCAGCTTCAATGTCTGCTTGTTCTTGAATTTTAGCATTTTGTAATTCTAAAAGTTTTCTTTGTTCTTCGATTTCTCGATGTATTTCGGCTTGTTTTGCTTGTTGGTCAGAATAAAAATAAATCCCCAGTCCACCAACGACTATAACTATAATTACAACAATTATTAATGTCGTATTTTTTTTAATAGGATTATGGTCAATGTTAGGTTTGGTTTTTTCTTTAAACTTCTTGTCCACAAGAGGTGGAGGTATAACAACCTTTTTTGATTGAATTGGAGGAGGAATACTGTTAAAAATTTCTTTAAGTTCTTCAATTTCAATTGCTTTTTTCCAATTATCTGTACCTTCGAACCAAATCAGTGTGTCACGAGTAATTTTTAAGTCTTGTAATTCGTCTATTGAGAAAGGTCCTTGTTGTTGGTCGTCTTTGTGAATGTAGAATTTTTGCATTATTTTATTTTTAGTTGTCAATATTTCTTATTGCTAGGGTTGTCTGCTTATTTTTGCAGGTAATCGGGTTACGCAGGGATCTTAACCCTTACGTTCGCAAAGCACCGAACTTGAAAGTCACCCTTAACACGTCTCTTCTATTTTCATCACGAATGTATTTAAACATTTTTGATTTACCAATTGCCACTGCGGAAATAGTTGTGGTTTGGTTTTGAGTTTTGAACGCAGATTGCTCAAAGCCCTCACTTCGGCACCCACACCAACATTTCAACTTCATCGGTGCGGTATTTTCCGGATTCGGATTCAAAGACCCCTGAAATTTTAGTAACATCAATGGCGTAGGTTTTGCCTTTCACCACGGTGCTTCGGGGAATCTTATCCCCCAAAAAAGAAAATCGCAATTTTTCTAAATCGATTGTATTCAATTTCTTGTTTAAACCTACTCCAGCCTGCGCATAAAACGGCTTTAAATCAATGATAATTACTTTTCCTTCTATGGTTAAATAGGCAGTGAATTTATCTGAATTTACATCCAATTTTAACTTTTTTGCTGCTGGATAAGAATTGTTATCAAGCCTATTCCATTTTAACAATTGAAGTTGTTTCCAATTACCCGGTTTCAAATCCACCACCCCGTACGATTTCTCGAAAATCTCATAAGAATATTCGGGCATATAAGGAGCAACTGCCAAATCCTCCGTTAAACTATCCAATGAATTATTATAATAGGTAGTGTCAAAAGAATAACTGGAGTATTTATCAAAAATATGGTATATCAACAGTTGTGAATCTATATAATTTGTGGTTCTATATTCAGAGAGTTTTTGTTTTAGGGGGATGTTTATCGCTGGTTCCAATCCCGTTACGCCATGATTTTTCACCAAGTATTGTAAAATGTCATACATTCTAAACCGCTCAGAATTTTTAAGCTTTTTGGAGGGCTGAACAATTTTGCCCTCTTGAACCATGTTGTTCTTTTTCATCAAATTCCACAATTCATGGGTTTGACTCGATTTCGACACATCCCAGGCATTTAAAAATGGCATAAACCACACCAGTATGGTAACAATAAACAGCGATATTGGAATGATTCTTAACGAAGAGCTTCTCCAAACCAATTGAATAAATGTGACAGCCGCAATAAATATCCCCAAACCCAACAAACTGCATCGCAACACCGTGAATCCATATTCTTGCACCCGCATGCCAATGGCCACAAACAACAACACTATCAATGGGATTTGAAGGAGGTAAAACACCGTTCTAGCCCTTTTTATCCAGCCTTGTTTGGGAAGTGAGTGGAAAGGATATATCAGTAAAAATGCCAAAATCCCAACAATGGAATAACCCAAAACCATGTACGACACAAAACCATTGGGCAAAGACTGTGAAATAAGTATTTTGGCGATATACGCATATAAAATAAGGGCATAAATCCCTAAAAGAGGCAATAAAATAAACTGACCAAAAATTCTAATTCCGGATGGAAAATCATCGTTGTCCTTAAACTTGGAAAAATCGGTTGGAATCCCCCCGAAAAATAGAATCACACTGATAAAACCATAAATCGTAAAATTCACATGGGCATATATTTTTTTATCCAATTCCAAGTCAAAAAGATTGTCCAATGACACCAACGCAAGCATCAAACCAAGAGAAAGTACAATTACATAAAGTGCGGTAACCACAAACCGAATAAATAACAACTTGTTGTATTGCCAAAAGGCATTTTCGCCTTGTTTGTAGTCTATGGTAGCAAAAGCCACCAGCAAATGCGACAACAAAAGGTAACCAAAAAACCGGATGGCCAAAACAGACGATAAATCGTTTGAAACAAACCGATTCAAATCCCGATACACCATCCCCAAACAACAGGGAAAAAGAACCAAAAGAAGGATTTTCAGTTTGATATTCTGAATGTTCTCCAAAAAAAT
>CAMAQS010000071.1 GCA_945860565.1 Chitinophaga pinensis
GTTAAATATGAATGAGCCATTGATAAACCTTGTATTTGACTCTCTACAAAATCCGACAAAGCCGATTCACCCAGTAGTGCATATTTCAAAAACTGTGATGCATGGGCATACATGGCTTGATGCGGGATTTTATTTATATGGTAATACCCATCTAAGAAGGTTTTAATACCTCCTGAAACAATGATGGTTTTTGTTTTGATTTCGGCAGGCGCGCGCTCAATAATTTCGGTCGCCCAATTGGACATTTCTTCAGCAGTATGTCCCACATGTGTGGCACACAACCAAGTTTCCTTGCGCACATCATCTCGGCGTAAATTCTCTAAGAGGCTAAAATTCGTCCCCCCAAAAGAGCCAAAATCCACTGCTTCCAATGGCAGTTTTAATAAAGCTTCCATCGATTTAGGTCCAAAACCTTGTCCAACTTCTTTCACCATTATTGGGTATTTCAAAAAATCCAATACCTTTTCAATGGTAAAAAGTGGTGAATAATGAAAATGATCGCCTTCGGGCTGAAACCATTCTTGCAATGGGTTTAAGTGTATAATCAATCCATCGCTTTCCAAATTTTCAATTAATTCATGAATCCGATTGAGTTGATTCTTTTCTATGAGTTCTTCAATTTGGGCAATGCCTAAATTCACAAATAGGGGTTGATCTCCTATGTATTTCCTTACGGCAAAATCACTGGAACTTGAAGGATTTTCTAAAACGGGCCTGCAAGAACCCAATCCCATACCCAATTTAAATTTAGCGGCGACCAAGGCCAAATTTTTATTGATTTCACCTGCTTTTTCCGCCCCGCCTGTCATGCTGCTTATCCAAAGTGGATAATTCATAACTTTGTTGGCAATATTTATAGGGAGGGTAAAATCTGTTTTCGGAGATTCGCAAAAGAGTGGTTCATATATAAACCGTTCGTCATTTTCAGTCAGTTGTGATTGAAAAGCGAGTTCAATGTGGTCGGATTTGCGTTTATTGAGATTATTTTCTGACAATGTTTTACAAAATTAACAAAAAAAAAGAGGGTTTGTTTTTGGCTTTATTGCAACTTGGGATTGTTTTTGTGCCTTTCACTGTCTCTGGTGGTTTTTTTTTCGATATTTTTCTCTAAAGCTTCGCCCAAATTTACCCCAGTTTGGTTTGCCAAACACATCAAAACCCACAAAACATCCGCCATTTCGTCCGCCAAATGCGTGTGAGTCTCTTCATTTTTAAAAGATTGATCTCCGTATTTTCTGGCCATAATGCGCGCCAGTTCTCCTACTTCTTCCATTAAAATTGCCGTATTTGTGAGCTCCGAAAAGTATTTTACTCCCACCGTTTTTATCCAGTGGTCCACTTCATTTTGCCAATCTGCAATAGATTTTTGCATCACTTTTTTGCAGGTAAGCTCAACAATTGTTCATCAACCCAACCTTTACCCCAATTGGCCAATTCTTCTTCTGTCCACAAAGAAGGAAAAGAAACAATGCGCTGAAAACGGGGCGGCAAAAACTTTTGCCAATTGGTTCCACCTGTAGCAGACACGTCGGTGCCAGATGCATTGAGGTAACGCACAGCCGATCTATAATGAGACAATCTCCAATTCACATTTAGATACACATCCAATGTTTTAAAGGCAGTTTTTAGTTCGTCGGTCAATTTGTTGTTTTGTTGCAACTTTTGCAATTGCTGATTCAAATTTACATGCTCCCACGATTTGCCCCACTGCAAGAATTCAGCCTCGTAATGTTGTTCAAATTTTTCTAAAGTGAGCGTTTTTTGTTTTGTTTCGCTGTCTATAGAACCTTGTTTCCAGTAAATCTGGTTATAAGCATCTTCTGGTGTGTTTGGAATGGTATTTCTATTGGATTCAGGCACCAAGTTGATCATATCTGTACAACTCATTTCAATCTTTCTAAACTGAGCACTTTGAAATCCACTGGCAGGCAATAACGACATCCTAAACTGCAGAAATTGTTTCATTTCCATTCCGTCAATCATAATGTCAAAACTGTCAATCAAATTTTTTAGATACCGAACAATGCGTGTTAACTTGTCTTTCCAAATAAGTTCTGGCAAATCCGAATTACGCATTTGATCTAATTCGTGTATAATCAATTTAAAATAGAGTTCTGTAATTTGGTGGTATCCAATAAATATAATTTCATCTGGAATGTCCGTTTTCGGTTGCTGCAAGGTTAACAAAGTGTCTACAGCAATATAACGCCAATACGGTTCAAAATTGGCAAACAGCAACCCTTCTAGGTAATCATCTAGTTTTTGGTTATTGGCTTTGAATTTTTCATCGAGTAATTCAAGCATTTTATCGGTTTTGGGGGATATTTCCATTTCTTGGGTAGATTAAAAAGGGGATATAAAATCTGAAAACGTGGGCAAAATGGTGTCTTTTGCCGACAAGGTTGGGTTATCGATATTCCAAGGGATATTCAATTCAGGAGAATTCCATAAAATGCCGCCTTCTTCTTGTGGATTGTAATAATTGGTGCATTTATAGGCAAAAATGGTGTGGTCTTGAAGCGTGAGAAATCCATGGGCAAATCCAGGAGGAACGTACATCATATTAAAGTTGGTTTCCGATAATTCTACGGCCACAAATTGCCCGTAGGTGGCGGATTCCTTGCGAATATCCAATGCAACATCCAATACAGCTCCTTTTATGACGCGCACATATTTACCTTGGTCAAAGGGTGGATTCTGGTAGTGCAAACCACGCAGAATGCCTTTGTTCGATAAACTTTGATTGTCTTGTACAAAGTTTACTTTTTGGGGATAATTTTCGAAAATATCGTCTCTGAAACTTTCAAAAAAATGGCCTCTGTGATCTTCAAAAACCCTAGGTTTTATCAACAGCAAACCCGGCAATAATGTTTCAACTTGCATTTATTTATGAAAAAAGGTAAAATTACACTAATTTTGCAAAGATTACGTTAAAATTATAATACAGTTTTTAATTAAAAATAACAATTCATGAATCCACAAGATCGCAACAACAAATCCATTCTGTATGTAATAATTCTTATTTTATTGATATTCAATTTAGGATTATTCTATTTATGGCAAACGGGTAAAACCCAAAATAACAAACTCACAAATTCAAATAAATCACTCGAAGCCAGTGTATCTGATAAAAACAAAGCCATCGCAGCGGCAGAAGCTTTGTTGGAACAGTATAAATCTGATTCAGTGACAATGGCAAAAAACAACCAACAGATATCTTCTGAATTGGCTAAAAGCAGTGGTGAAATTGCCCGATTGACATTTTTACTTAAGAAAAACGACAAAAATAGTCAAGGTATAATTGCCGAATTAAATGCTCAAATCAAACAAATGAGTGAAAAATTGGCAAGGTTAGAAAATGAAAATGCCGAATTGAAAACACGTAACTCTGAACTTAAATCTATCAATATGGATTTAAACTCGGAAAACAATTCTTTGTCAGCCGAAAAACAAAAATTGAAAACATTGGCAGCAAGATTGACCAGTTCTGAAATTCGAGTTGAAACATTGAAAAAACAGTTTATCACTCGCAAAGAAACCAATACCAACCGTGCCAAAGGCGTTGAAGCATTGCGCATCAGCTTTAGTTTGGTTGAAAACAAAATTGCACAAAAAGGGGAAAGAGAAATATTCATCAAAATAACTGGTCCTGAAGGAACTACTTTGATGAACGAAGGACAAGGTGGTGTCGCTGATTTAATGGACGGAAAATCTGTAAAATATTCTTATAAAACATCCGTAGTATTTGAAAATGAAGCAAAACAAATTCCTGCTACCATTTGGAAACCTACAAAGAAATTAACCACTGGTAAATACACTATAGAACTTTATACAGAAGGTTATTTAATGGGTTCATCTGCAATAGACTTAAAATAAAATTTAAACAATCATGGTTAAAAGGCTGCCTAAAGGCAGCCTTTTTTTTTGCACTTTTCACAACTGCTTATATTTTTATTCCCAACGGTATTCGGGTTAACGACACATTAAATTGAAAAGCAAATAAAGAAGTGTAGCGCACAATATATACTCCTAAAACATTTAATATTTATTGCGAAACACAAAGGTTCAACTATATACATATTTTAATATCAAAGTCCGTTAAACATAATAAATCATAGCTTTTATTTAGGAATTGTTACCAGTAAATCTCATTCGCCACGAATACCATAGGCTTAGGCATTTCACTCACTCTATTTAGGTCTCACTGCAGCTAACCACTCTTTGCATTTATAAATCTATTACACCCACAAATCGCATTGAATTCAGGCATTTAAATCACATCATTTCAACCTCAATATTGTGGAACCCTCATTCTTATTGATACCTCTGACTTAAAGCCTCAAGAAGAAGTTCTAGCGCATAAAACTAGGTAATTTCCAGCCACTTAACCATTAAATAACACAAAGCGCCACCTTAATATAAAGTGGCGCCCAATTAACACTAATTATAAATTTAAACCATGAAATTATAATTTGTTTTGCAAAAAACACAAGTACTACTTGCCTTCTTTTTCTGCAATTTCTGCTTGTTTAATCTTTGATTTGGCTTCGGCTACCAACTTGGCATCGCTGAAATTCTCCACAATGGTATTCCAAGTAACTTTTGCATTAAACACATCTTTTTCCTTCGCAAAAGCATCCCCCAAAAGCAATAACCCCTTGCCTACCCACAAATCGTACCCATTGAATTGGTCTAACAGTTCGTAACACGATTCTTTGCATAAATTGGTGCTGTCGGTATCAAACAAAAGCTTAGCTTCCAAATATTTGGCTTCGGCTGCAAAACGGTTGTCATTTCCAGTATATAAAGATTTAAGGACTTTCAATGATTCTTCTGTATTGCCTTTTGATATGGTTTGTTTCGCTAAAATTAATCTAGATTCAAATTTCATGTCGTTGTCGGCGGATTGGTCATCGATAACCTTAGATGCAATTTTTTGTAAGCCTTGCTCATTGTTCATTTTATTGTAACAATACATCATGGTTTTCCATGCTTTGCGCTGAATGTCTTTACTACGGGTAATTTCTTCCAAAATCTCAACATAAGTGAGAATCTCTTCGCATTTTGCATCGGCACCGTAAATTTTTAAAACAGCCAACGTGGCATCTTCTTTCATGTCTCCACTGTTTGCCACAGCCACTTTTTTGTAGTACTCAATGGCTTTTTGAGGTTGCTTTGCTTGCTCATACGACATAGCAAGATAATATTGCGACGAAATTACAAAATTGCCATTGGGTTTTTCTGTAAGATAAGACTCAAAACTGTTTGCTGCCTTTACATAATCATCTCTATCATAGGCATTCATGGCTGTTTCAAACATCACACTGTCCTCTTGGGTTGCAGTAATTCCGCCTCTTACAGCGGCCCATTTTACATAATCTTTGGCTCTGCCTTCGTCTGTATAAATGGTTTTTACCATTTCTGCTGCGGTCGCAGCATCGTTGCTTCCTTTGAATTCATCATACAATTTGGTGTAAGCGCCAATGGCCTCGTCTATACGTTTATCATTGTAATAAATACGTCCAAGTGTGCTGTATGCTTTACTCGTATTCTGAGTTCCTGGATACATTTCTAAAATGCGTTTATACATTTTTTCTGCTTCACCGTATCTCTTTAAAATCATATATTCTGATGCCACATCGTTATATGCGTCAATGGTATATCGACTCTTGGGATATTGTTCAATTAATCTTTTTAGGGTGGATACTTTTTCTTCAGGTTGTTCTAGCAAACCATAAATTATTCCACTTTGATACAAGGCATAATCGGCATCGTTTCCATTTTTAGCAGAAACATAGGCATACGCTCTTACCGATTTTTCTAAATCTTTGTTCATTAAATTGCAATCACCCAAACGAAGATAGGCATCGTGAACAAGTCTTTCTTCGTATCTTACCCGTGTTACTTTGGTCGTAAATTCTTCGAAGTATATCGTTGCATTTTTATAGTCTTTTTGTTGAAAATAAATGTATCCCACCGCATAATAAGCGTAGGCAAATACATCTACATTGTTGCTTTGTGGCATGTCTATAAACTGTTTAAACTGAGACAGTGCCATATTTGCATTTCCTTCTTGTGATGTAACCTCGGCTTGCCAATAGGCGGCTTCAGCGGCATATTTCAAATTGGCCTTTTTCACTTTACATTTCCCAAATAAGTCGCTGGCTTCTTTCCAACTTCTACTTTTATACAATTCCATTCCCCTGGCCAAAGTAACTTTCTGGTATATTTCTTCGGTCTGTTCGTCTAGATCGTCCATTCCTTCTAAAATCTCTACTGCCTCTCTGTATTTATCTGTGTTCAACAGTAAACGTGCTTTCAATTTTGATGCTTCTTTTGCATCAGGTGATTTCGGAAACAACCGAATGTATTTATCCAACAGTTTGGTACTATTGGCTTCTCCCAGCTGGACAGCAATTTTCGCCTGGGTGTAAAGCGCAATTTTGGCAATTTCTTCATTGTATCCCGTGCGCCATACTTCAGAATAAGCATAAGAAGCTTCTCTATAATTCTTTAATTTGAGCAATACATTTCCCAATTCGTAACTCGCCAACTGTGCCAAACTATCATTGTTTTTTGCCACGGCTCTATACCAAGGAATACTTTCCAAAAGTTGGTCTGATTTAGCAAAAGAATAACCTATTTCAAACTGATCCTGCGGAGCCACTTTGTCAATATTTGGTTTCCCAGCAATAAAAGCCTCAGACGCTTTGGCATAAGACTTCATACGGTAATAATTTTTGGCTCTCAACCAATTAATTTCCTCTTTTTTTACTTTACGGGTATTTAACTTATCGAGTTCTTGCAAAGACTCTTCATATCTTGAAAGTTGGTACAACACCTGTGCCATGTAAAAATGAACCTTTTCAAACTTATCGTCTTTTATTGCACGAAAAGCCGTAAATGCATTTTCATAATCCTTTTCCATTAAGCAAGCATAACCATAGTAATATTGGCTCATGTCTTGATATTTACCCGGATTTTTTATTGATTTCTCCAAATATGTCTTTGCTTCAGCATATTTTTCGCGAAAAACATAACAAAATCCAATCCGAAAATTAAATTGTCCGCGTTTATCTGTGTCCAATGCCTTTTCATCTACATCGCGGTAATACCCCAAAGCAGCAGGATATTGTCCTTTATCATAAAAATAATCACCTAAAGCAATGTTGGCTTGATTTACCCTTGCGGTATTTGGATTATTTGACAAATAACTGCTTAAAAAAGGCTCGGCATTTTCGTGACCAGCATATAATTTAGCCATGGCGTGATAAAACAAGATATCACCATTATCATTTTGATATTCATCACTTTGGATTGCCTTTTCAAATTGTAAAATGGCTGCATTAAAACGACCTTCATCGAACAATTCTACACCGCGATCAAAATAGATCTGTGGATAACGATTTATGGAATGTTGCTGCCCAAACAGCGAAGTGCTCATTAAAAACAGTATAGTAGATACACAGTACTTCATATTTCAAAGCTACTGATAGTAGAAGATTGAAATCATTGCAGTTCTGCACAGGAAATTATAGTGCACTAATTTGTGTACAGCCCTACCTAAGCTCAGAGCTTAATAGTTTTGCCAATTTAACGGCATTTTCTTGGTTATTGAAAACCAAATCCAATTTCTGCTGTCTTTTGAGTACTTCAGATTCATTAAAAGACGATTGGAATATTGTATTAATGGCTTGAATAATTTCTGAAGGTTCATCGGCAACGGTACACAAATCATCCAAATCAGTTTCTGCTACCATTGGTGTATTTGCCACTATAAAGCGACCACGGTACAAAGAATTAAGTAGCTTCAATTTGATTCCTGTGGACTGAAAAGTCACCAAAACATTGATTTGAGCATCTTGAATCAATTCCAAAATTTCATCTGAAGGTACATTCGAAAACAAGGTAATGTTTTTACTTTTACCAATGGCTTTTACCAGCTTTTCAGATGGTCTACTTCCCGCGATAATACATGGCATATTTAAAAAAGGGAATACTTTTTCTACTAGAAATAAAGCGGCGCGGTTATTTTCAGGAACAGATAAATTGCCGTGATACAAAACAGTTAACCCATTGCCAATTTTGGAAATCACTTTTTCATTGGAATGAAAAGCCGGAATATAAGAAGCATTCCCATATTGATTTTGAAAATAACTGGTTTCCATTGGTGAAATCGCTGCAATGGCATTTACCTGATTCAAAACTTTTTCATAGTTTTTTAGTCTCTTTGCTTCCAGTCTAAAAAATATCCGTTTTAACCATGAATCCTCGGCTAAGGCCAAAGCCTCGTAATAATAGTGCTCTACATTGTGGGCCCGCACCACTTTAATACGGTCTTTTAACAATGGATGATTTGCATAAAACGTAGTATGTAATCCCTCAAAAAGAATGGGAGAATTATCTTGTAAAAGCCTCTGAAACAACTGCTCTGAAACCCTTGTTTTAACTATATACGGTGTTTTCCCTATGAACGGATTTAAGCGTTTACGAGGATAATAATGCAACTCATCAACGGTAGACTTTAAATCTTCCGACTCACATTTTCCATCATACAAAAACACATGTAATGTAATGCGAATGCCCAATTTATGCAGTGAATCCAATTTAAAATACATGTCGGTAGATCCCCCATAATTAGGAGGCCAAGGCAAATCAAATGCAATAACATGTATATGCTTAATCATTTGTTCTACCATTTAAATCTGTATAAAATTGAATTAACTTTTGCGATTCCAAATCCCAATTCCACGATTTTCTTGCTTCTCTGCATTGCTGTTTTATTGACTCATAAAGCAACTCATTGTTATAAAGGGAATTTAACTGCTTAGTAATGTCTTCGTCGTTTATGTCTGTTAACAATCCCACTTTGTATTGTTGAATTAAACCATTGTATTCTGGAAAATCATTGATTACAGAAGGCAATTCCGCTTCTACAAAGTCAAAAAACTTATTGTTCAATGACAAATAATAACTCAAGCCCTCGGCTTCACTTACATTATATCCAACAAATGCCTGTCTTGAATAAGCAGGCAATAGATTTGGTGGTACCCATCCTAAAAAATGAACCCTGTCTTCAATTTTTAAAGTTTGCGCCATTGCTTTTAATTTTTCTAGGATATCCCCTACCCCAATAATAACCAAATGATAGGGTAGATTTTTAAGAATTCTAAACAATCTTTCTAACCCCCTGCCATGGTTCACTGCGCCTTGGTACAAAATGTAGGGCTCGGAACATACTACCTCCACGGGAGGCCAAGTCTCATTTAATAGGGGCATATTTCGCACTACCCCCACCTTGCGTTGATATCTTTGTTCTAAATAATTCGCAATTTCCGCACCAACCGTATAGATTTCATCGCAATATTTAAAAGCGGCGCCTTCAATTTTCAACCATATTTTTTGAATGGATGGACGCGATATCACTTCCGGAACATGCGGAAACAATTCGTGTGCGTCGTAATAAAGTTTGAATTTTTTTACTTTTTTAAGCGCAATTCCCACGAGTACCGTATCCAAATCAATGCTACACAATGCATTAAATCTTTTAAACAACAGATAAAAGAACAATCTGATATTGTATTCTACATAAAACAACTTACCAGATTGAGTGAAACAGTAAAGCCTATGTTGCTGATAAGATTGTTTTTGCAAAGACTTGGAATTTTTCTTTGTTCTACCAATTAAAGTTACATCAAAACCGTTTGATTGCAGTGTATCGCAAATTCTCATCATTCGCTGATCGCCATTCAAATCATTGGTAACGGTAAAAATAATTTTCAAGGGCGCAAAAATAGTTTATTCTCTTTGGATTTTAAGACCTTGCCTTCATCAAGCATATTGATAAGGGTTCGTGCAAATTCTTTGTTATATGCGGCAGGCAAACCATTCATAAATACATCAAAATCCGTTGGTTTATTTAGTCTCAAAATGATTTCATTTGTAATGGTTTCTGCGGAAATTTTGCCAAACTTTTTTTTGCAATTATCGCAAAACATACAATTTCCAGAATCCATATTTGTAAAATACTTCACCCAAAAAACACTCCGACATTGGTAGGTATCAGTGTATGCGGACATACTTCGCAATGATGCCAATCTGCGTTGTTTTAATACTTCAATCTGTTTCATATCAAAACTTGGGTACTGCGATCGAGGCTCCAATAAGGTAATGACTGGATGGTCAATTCTAGGCGTAAAATCAATAATTTGCGCCTTTTTGAGCAGATTCAATCCCTGAATAATCTCTTCTTCTTCTTTATATAGGCGTCGCGATATTTGAGGCTCATAAATGGAAACATAACTGTCAAATATTCCACCGTAAGACCGCAGCAGCAGATCCAACAAGGGCGCTAATTTTACATATTTATTCTTAAATGCAACAACCTCATTGTGTGAGGCCACTACCATTACTTTAGAGGGTGTTCTCAGTCCTTCACTGAGTTGCCATAACCCCAATTTTTCGATTGTTTTCAGAGAAAAATACATGTCGCTACCTCGAATTCCATAGGTTTCTGCTATGCGAATCCAATCAACGGGAATCGCATTGTCTTGGCCATGTCCAGGTGCGACACCCAATGCATTGAGCAACGCATGATAGCATTTTTTTAATGTTTCTTCTGGGGGATGTTGTTTGAGCAGAAAATCAGAAGCGCGCTTCCAATCCGTTGGATTGTAAAATAGGATACAAAAACTCCTATTTCCATCTCTACCCGCCCTGCCTGCTTCTTGGTAATAATCTTCTGGAGTTGCAGAAGGAGCCAAATGGTAAACATACCTTACATCAGGCTTATCAACACCCATACCAAATGCATTGGTACAAACCATTACCCTAAAACGGTTTTCTAAAAACGCCTGTTGTTTTTTACTTCGGATAGTTGATTCTAATCCACCGTGGTAATAGTCCGCACTTATTCCATGTTGATTTAACATTTCAGCAAGGTCTTTTACTTCCTTTCGGGTTGTTCCAAATACAATGGTGCAGCCATTGGTTGCTTTAAGTCCAGATAACAACATCCCAAATTTATTTTCCGTATTGATGACCTGAAATGTCAAATTATTGCGTTCAAATTCACCTTGAAACCGATGAACATTGCGCAAATTTAATCCTGTAACAATTTCTTGTTGTATCCAATCTGGAGCAGAAGCGGTAAAAGCGCAAACCGGAACGTGCTTAGAAAGCGAGGCTCTAACATCCCTCAAAAGCAAAAAGGCTGGCCTAAAATCACTTC
>CAMAQS010000072.1 GCA_945860565.1 Chitinophaga pinensis
GGACGTTATTCACCCATTTAGTTGCATTGTTCCCACAATAAAAATTATAATATTCTATTGAAGTATTGCCCAACAATTCAAATTGACTAAAGTTGGCTTGAATAAACTCAAACCTTATGACGTGGGCTTTTACAATTTGATTTTCATGGGTTCTATCATGCAGTTTTTCGATGTCGCTGGTGTCATAAAACTGAAACCAAAACCCGTCGTTGCAAATCCAAACGTCACCAACTGTTAGAGGAGCTTTGGCAATTACTTTATTGGGATATTGGCCCTTATTGGGCACGAAAATAGGATTCGACGCTTTTAGTAAGCTGAAGGCAAACAACAGTATGCCACAGGATATAAATCGCTTGGTCCAAATCCCCATATTTAACAAAAATCGGTAATAGCCATGAATTAATAGTACATAGACGAAAAAATGACACGATTCGTTTTCGCAATTTTCGCAAATCATTTTAATCAATGTGTTTTTTGCACCTTAACTTTGTCCTATGAAAATCGTCTTTTTTGGCACCCCTGAATTTGCGGCAACTTCATTAGAGGAGATTGTAAAATCTGGTATTGAGGTTTCTTTGGTGGTAACATCGGTGGATAAACCAGCAGGTCGGGGACAAAAAATACAGCAAAGTGCGGTAAAAATGAAGGCTTTAGAATTGGGATTGCCTATTGCACAACCCAAAAATTTGAAAGACGAAACATTTGTAAATGAAATTCGAGAACTTGGAGTGGATTTAGGTGTTGTTATTGCATTTAGGATGTTACCGGAAGTAATTTGGGCGGCACCACCTTTGGGCACCATCAATTTACATGCTTCTTTGTTGCCCGATTATAGAGGCGCTGCACCCATTCAGCATGCCATCATACAAGGAGAAAGCAAAACAGGGGTCACTACATTTTTTCTAAAGCACGAAATTGATACTGGAGATATCATTAAAAGTGAAGTTGTTGGAATAACAGACACAGACACAGGAGGCAGTTTACAAGATAAATTAATGTATACCGGTGCTAAATTAATGGTAGAATCATTGAATGAAATTGAAAAATTCCGAGAACACACCCCTACTATCAATCAAAATAAAGTAGAAAGTACAAAAATTGCTCCCAAAATTAACCGCGAATTTTGCAAAATTGACTTGAATGAGCCGGCTAAAAACATTCATAATAAAATACGCGGATTAAGTCCATATCCCGGCGCTTGGATTGAATCAAAATGGGGAGATGTAAAGTTGCTAGAATCGCAAATTTTAGAAGAGCAATCGTCAGATTCAGAGAGTGGACTGTGTATTGTGGATAAAAGGGTATTATTGGGGACAACCGACAATTTCCTAGAAATAACAAAGCTTCAACCAGCGGGAAGAGGAAAAATTTCTTCGATTGACTTTATAAATGGTCAAAAAAATATTTAAAAAATATTTGCATTATTATTTTTTTATCATATATTGCGTTTTGTAATCTAAATAAAACGCCTATACGTCGATAATACTACTCAACAAAAATTTATTTCAATCTATCTGAAAGGAGGAGTATTATTATGACTAAAACCATTATTGCAGATGGCGTTTTAATCAAACGTTATTTAGAGGGAAATCAAGCTGCTTTTGAAACGCTTTTAAAGCGTCATAAAATGCGCATTTTTACCAGTGTATTAAACATTGTAAACGACCACTATTTGGCTGAGGACATTTTTCAGGAGACGTTTGTAAAAATTATTCATTCCATTCGTGCGGGCAAATACAACCATGAAGATAAATTTTTACCATGGGCATTGAGAATTGCACGTAACATGGCCATTGACTTATTGCGTCAAAAGAAAAGACTTCCTACAGTTGTAGATAGTGAAGGCAATGACATATTTGAACATTTAAATATTTTCGATAAAAGCCAAGAAGAGTTGCACATTGAAGCAGATGAAATTAGCATGCTAAGAAGTTGGATACGTCGTTTGCCAGAAGAACAGCGTGAAGTGTTGGTTTTACGTAACTATGCGGATTTAAGCTTTAAGGAAATTGCAGAAATTACCAATACCAACATAAATACCTGCATTGGTAGAATGCATTATGCAGTCATCAATTTGAGAAAGATGATGGAAAAAAGTTCTGTTAGAGTAAAATAAATATCAATTAAAGGCGTTAAATTAGTAATTAACGCCTTTAACTATGACTAGAAACATTACTGAAAACGATTTAATCCTCTATTTTTATAGCGAAACAACCTCAGAAATTTCCAGCTTTATAACGGCAAATTTAGATAAAAATCCTTCTTGGGTTGTCTTGTTAGACTCCCTAAAAGAAGTTAAATCACTTGAATTTACAAATTCATTTCCATCGGCTACCACGGAACATATAATATTGGAAGAAAGCAATATTATAGAAAAAATCAGCCACTCTTAAATCATTTTTAATGGTTCAATTTAGTTCTAAGTATGAAAGTACTAAATTTGAAGCATGCAAGAAATTCCCAAATTAAATTTATTAAATTTCACCCAAGGCGATACTGCTTCTAAATCCCAGTTTGTAAAGGAATTAGGAGATGCATATAGCGATATTGGTTTTGTTGCAATCCGTAATCACGGAATTTCAGAAGACTTTTTAAATGAATTATACGGTTCTGTTTCCGATTTTTTTCAATTGCCCATTGACATGAAATTACAATATGACGACTCCTTAGGTGGAGGTCAACGCGGATACACTGGTTTTGCAAAGGAACACGCAAAAAACAGAATAATGGGTGATCTAAAAGAGTTTTGGCACTTTGGCCAATATATAAACCATAAGGATGCTCACGCGCCCTCTTATCCCCCAAACAAAACAGTAAAAGAACTTCCTCAATTCAATGAACTTGGCGAACAGTTGTATAAATCATTGGAAGAAACCGGACGAGTGGTATTGAGAGCAATCGCTTTGTATTTGGAACTGGACGAGGACTATTTTGATGCCAAAATTTTCAATGGGAATAGCATATTGCGCGCCATTCACTACCCTCCTATTCTGCAAGAACCTGGAGATGCAATAAGATCGGGTGAACATGAAGACATCAACTTAATTACTTTATTGGTTGGGGCTAGCGCAGACGGTTTAGAAGTTTTGAATCGCAAAGGTGACTACATAGCAGTAACAAAGGTGGAAGATCATATTGTGGTAAATGTGGGAGATATGTTGCAACGTTTAACCAACGATAAATTAAGGAGCACTACACATAGGGTTGTTAATCCACCAAGAGAAAAATGGGATAAACCGAGGTTCAGTATTCCCTTTTTCTTACATCCTAGACCAGAAACACCATTAAATTGTTTAGAAAGTTGTGTGAATGATGAAAATCCAAAAAGATATACTGACATCACTGCCAATGAGTTTTTGGTGGAAAGATTGACAGAAATTGGGTTGATGAAATAAGCGATAAAATCTTAAACGAACAGATTTTTTAATTCGTTGGCGTCGCTGGGTTTCATTTTTCCGGCAAGAATGAGTCTTACCTGGCGGCGGCGGAGTGCGCCTTCGAATTTTTCTTTTTCAACATCAGATTGTGGTTCTATTTTAGGCACAATTACGGGTTTATTGCGGCTATCTAGGGCAACAAAAGTATAATAGGCTTCATTGGATTTAATGGTTTCACCTCTGGGAATGCTACGTGCAAATACTTCTATAAACACCTCCATACTAGAATTGAAAGAGCGCGTGACATTGGCATACAGGGTAACCACATCCCCCAAACGAATGGATTCTTTAAATGAAACACTGTCTACCGACGCGGTAACAACGATGCGGTTGCTGTGTTTTTGGGCAGCAATTGCAGCGCAAATATCCATCCAATGTAGCATTTTACCTCCCATTAAGTTATTCAATGTATTGGTATCGTTGGGAAGAACGATTTCGTTCATTTCTGTGAATGACTCTTGGGGGAATTTTGTTTCAGTTGGGTTCATAGTTGATAAAAAATAAACGGGTCATTCAAAGATAGAATGACCCGTAGGAATGTGCAATGATTGCACAAAATAAAATTTTTATTTAAGCTTCTGCAGCTACCTGAATTACAGAAACGAAGCTTCTACCATCTTTTCCTTTGCGGAATTGAACCACACCATCTGCCATTGCAAATAAGGTATGATCTTTACCAATTCCTACATTGGTATTTGGATGGTGTTTGGTACCACGTTGACGAACAATGATGTTACCCGATTTAACTACTTGACCTCCAAATATTTTAACACCCAATCTTTTGCTATGGGATTCGCGACCGTTTTTGGAACTACCTGCTCCTTTTTTATGTGCCATGGTTTCGTTTTCTTTTATTAAGCGGTTATTTTTTCAATTCTTAAGCAAGTATGAGAGTGTCTAAAACCTCTTTTTACTGCGTATCCTTTTCTTTTCTTTTTCTTAAAAATGATTACTTTATCCCCTTTACCGTGTTCTGCTACGGTGCAAGTTACCTTGGCACCAGAAACGGTAGGTTGACCTACTTTAATGTTATCACCACCGATAAAAAGCACATGATCAAATTCTACTGTTGTACCTTGATCGGCATTTAATCGATTTACAATAAGGAAAGAATTCTCTTGAACCTTATACTGTCTACCTGCTATTTCTACTATTGCGTACATGACCAAAAATGGGTTGCAAAACTAATGAAAAAAATCGAAAAATCAAATACTTGCAATAAAAAAAACGAAAAGAAATTGACTCTGTCTGTAGCGTTTGATTTAATAGACACTCCATTAAGCAGTGGCATAACTAACGCAAAGAAAGCATGAAATTTGTTTTGGATGAAAAAATTATTTGTAATCGCCATTGGTTTAAGTTCTATTGCTTTGTCTGCTCAAATAGACAAACCCAAAGGATTTGAAAATAGCAGTAGAAATGTTGTGTCTGGCACTGATATACGGTTAATATCCGCATCAAAATTATCAATTGAGCCTTTAGTACCCCAAACTGAATCGCCCAAAATTACCTTGCAATTTAAGACCACCGAATTTCCTTGGGAGACCAAAAAATCCATTCAAAAAGTTGAACCCGATATGGTTAAGGAAAGTGGAAAAGATTCGATTTACTTATCTAACTACCTCAGATTGGGCGGTGGAAACAATACCCATTTGTTGGGTGAATTGTATTTGGCAAATCGACCAAACAATTTATGGTCTTATAATTTACATGCCAATCATTTTCAAGGAAAAACCACAAAATTTAACCGTGAAGTGGCTACCACCAAAGTAGCAATGAATGGCGCGAGATACTTTAGTAACAGCAGTTTGAGTACTGGACTTTTCTTTAATAGGGATTTCCATTCCTTTTTTAATCAAGACAGCGGATTATCGGAGTCCAGCTCTCAACTGGGTTTACCCGCCAGAGACGGTAAAAGCACCCTAAATTATGGGGTTAACATTGATTATATGACCTTAGCCAAACGTAATTTTCCGGAAATTAAATGGCTTAACAGTGTGCAACAGTTTTCTACCAATTTAAATCACAATGAATTAGAAGTAAACACATTGGCTAAATTCCTTTCGAAAGCTAAAAAATTCTCAATCTACGGAGATGTTGGATTAACCTACATCCAATTTAAACAACGTTACAATCAATCAGAAAAAGATTCTGTAAATCAACAATTATTCGTTGATTTTAAACCCCGTGTACAATTTTACCATAAAGCCACATTGTTAGATGTGCGAATTGGGGTAAATGTCACCCTTAACAACAACAGCATGGGCATAAAAAGTCAAACGTACGTAACCCCTTATGTGGCGGTTGAAAAGGGAATAAAAGGATTGGAAATGAAGATTTACGGTCAAATAGATGGTGGATTGCAAAAGAACTCTATTCGAAGAATACATGAGAAAATGCCTTTCTTTAATGGTGCCATCCCCATCGAAAATGGATTTGAACAAATAAATGGTTTCATTGGTCTTAAAGGGAAAATCGCCAGCAATTCACTGTTCTACATGCATTTTGGTGGCAATACCATCGCAAACCTACCCATGTTTGTTTCTGCAACCGACACCGTTAAACATTTTGGCGATTCGTTGCGCAGCTTAAATGTAGTTAACAACGATGTTTCTACTGTTTTCTTCAAAACTGGC
The DNA here is from genome assembly GCA_945860565.1 of Chitinophaga pinensis. Lineage (GTDB taxonomy): Bacteria > Bacteroidota > Bacteroidia > NS11-12g > UBA955 > VMCP01. Next base: position 6,074 of record CAMAQS010000072.1, read on the forward strand.
GCTGAATATTTGGTTGGAAACATGTTTAAGATAAATGGAGATATTCAAATTCTAAATTATAATTCGGACAATATTGTGGGGCACTTGCCTTCAATGACATATCATGTTAGTGCAGAATATAAGCCAATAAAAGAACTTGTTTTTAAAGTTGGATTGAATGGAATGGGTAGAAGATACAATCAAATTGTGATGAACAACTCACTTAAAAAAGTTGAGGTAAAAGGATATACCGACATGTATGCCAGAATTGATTATCGCTTTATGGGCAAAGGAAGACTTTGGCTGCAAGGTTCAAACTTGTTGAATCAAAAATATCAAAATTGGTATGGTTACAATGCATTTGGAATCACTGTAATGGGTGGTTTATCTATTGGAATTTTATAGAAAAGACGTATATTTGTTAGAATGTCGAATTTGAATCTATCAACAATCATTGAGGAACTTCTTTTGAGGGATGGTTTTGTGGCCGTTCCAAAGTTGGGTGGGTTCTTTTTGAGAGAATCAAATAGCTCTATCAATTCATATACTTTTGAATTAAAACCGCGCACTACACAGATTATTTTTAATAGTGAATTGGCCGATGATGACGGTTTACTCATTCAGTGTATTAAGAAAAAAACAGGTTTAAGTTATAAAGATTCTCAGGAATGGTTAAGCAACGAAATCGAAAGCTTAAAATCACAATTAGCTGAAAAGAAAATTGCCTCCTTATCCCCTCTTGGGAATTTAATCTTCAACGAAACCTCTGGAGTATTTTTTATTCCCAAACATCAAATCAACCTTCACCATAAATCCTTTGGTTTAAAGCCCATTAAATGGCATCCTTTTGATCAAATTCAAGAATCTGCTGTAGTTAATCCTATGTCAGTTTCTAACAAAATAGATCTAAAATTGGCATCCACTTCCGAAGCCGATGTCATTGAAGTCTCCCATGAGCATATTTCTCGATTAGGTCGCATAAACCAGAGCAACTTGGTTTGGCGTATTGCAGCATCTTTTGTTTTTGTTAGCATTACTGCTGGACTGTTGTTATACAACTCACAAAATGTTTTGTCGCATTTAGAAAACAATCATGTTCAAGCTGGAAACGACGTTTTGGTCGGAGAGAAAAAAACGAATACTGATTCTATTGTTGTCATAGCAGAACCAACGTATATCAATGTGAATGGCAAATTAATCAACATTGGTAAATCTATACCTACCAAATCCAATACGGTAGATTCTAGTAAGGACATTGTAACCGATTACAGAAATCAGATTTTTACTGCCAAGGGAAACTATTTTATCATTGCGGGATCACATCTTACCAAAGCTGCCGCTCAAATTGAATGTGATGAATGGCAAAAACAAGGCATGTGTGCAACCTATATCAAAGTAAAAGGAAGTAGTTTATTGAAAATTGTATTAAACAGATTCTCAAAAGCGCATCAAGCAAGCGAATTTTTGCAGGAAATAAAAGAAATCCCTTCAAAATCCGTTTCAATTCAAGAAATAGTGATAATTAAGTAACCATGTCACATTACGTAATCGAAGAAAACCTATCCACCACACGCGAACAAAAGTTTGCATCAATTGGTTTAAGTATTATTGTTTCCGCGGTTATTATCGCCTTTTTATATTTTATGCATATTGTGGTTCCAAATCCACCTTTTGAAGTAAAAAGCGGAGAAGTTGAATTGGATTTTGGATTACAAGAAGTTTCATATGGCAAACCAGATGAAGGTGGGCCTTCTGAAACGCCCCCAGCACAGGGTGGTAGCACCGATGTTTCTCCACAAAGTAGCAGTCCAACGCCCAATGTATCTCAGGGTGGTCACGGAAATATAGTCAATACAAACGACGAAACCGCAGAAATGGGCTTACCCCCTATCGATCCCCCAGCAAGTAAAACTCCCGCAGTAAATTCTAGACTTAAAAGTTTAACCACCACTATTGGTAAGCGAACCAAAAGCACTACAGAAGGTATAGAAGGCGGAATTAAAGGAGGTATTGGAACCATTGGTTCTGGACCAGGTGGTCCAAATGTTGGTATTACTGGCAATGGAGGCACTCGCGTAACAAACAATAGAGACAATGGATTTTTTACTGCCAAGGGATTTTCTAGTCATCAAATAAACAGTACAGTTAAAAATGTATCCGCAGATGGTGTTGGAGAAATAGTGGCGAGGGTGATTGTTACCTGCCAAGGAACTGCACAAATAAAATCAATGTTGGCCTCTGGTAACTATACTGGAACTGCGGCAAATGCAAAAAAAGTAATGGAATATTTTATTAATCAATCCAAATTCGCTCGAATTGGAGATAAATGTCCTGAAACCGGAACCATTACCTTAAACGTAAAAAAAGGCTTAAACTAATCGTTTTTGACTTACAAAGAGACTTTAGAATATCTATTTGCACGCTTACCGATGTTTCAAAATATCGGGAAAGCAGCGTATAAAAAGGATTTAACCAACACAATAGCCCTACTTCAATTCTTGGGAAATCCGCAAGATCACATGAAATGGATACATGTGGCTGGAACCAATGGCAAAGGAAGTACTTCTAGCATGTTGGCGGCTATTTTTACCGCTCATGGATATAAAACTGGACTTTATACCTCGCCCCATTTGGTTGATTTTAGAGAGCGCATTCGAATTGACGGACATTGTATAGAAGAGGATTTTGTTGTTGATTTTGTGAATCGCATTGGTCCTGCCATAGATTTAATTGAACCATCTTTCTTTGAAATTACAGTGGCAATGGCCTTTGATTATTTCAGGAGTAAAAACATAGATTTAGGAATTATTGAAGTGGGATTAGGCGGGAGATTGGATAGTACCAACATCATACAAAGTATGTTGAGCATCATCACATCCATTGGAATGGACCACACAGACATTTTAGGAGACACCATTGAAGAAATTGCCTACGAAAAAGCTGGAATTGCAAAAATAAACATACCGATTGTTGTGAATACACTGATTCCAGAGTCTGCCATTAAGGTGATTGCCAAAAACGCCCAAAACATAGGTGCGCCCATTTTTTATTCTAAAAATGCACCTTTAAACTGGTTAGATGTATTAACATTAAAAGGCGATTATCAAGTTCAAAATTTGTCTGTGGTTTACACCGCCACAGAGATTCTGAAAAATGAATTTGCGTTTCAAGAAGAGAAAATTGTTTATGCATTGTCTAACATACAATCATTGACCGGATTGCGTGGTAGATGGGAAATTGTGCAAAACGAACCTCTTACCATTTGCGACACAGGCCATAATGAAGACGGTGTTGCATTTATCGTAAATCAACTCAATAAAATTTCAATAAACCGTCAACTTCATATTGTTTGGGGGATGGTTAAAGACAAGGATCGCACAAAGATTCTTAAATTACTACCTAACAAAGCCAAATATTACCTCATAAAACCGACGGTACAACGAGGACTCGAAGTACACTTGTTACAAGAGGAAATGACCAATCTCGGATTAGAAAACCAGGCTTTCTCCACCATTGCCACAGCTTACTCTGAAGCTAAATCTAAAGCAGATTTGAATGATGTTATTTTTATTGGGGGAAGCACATTTGTAGTTGGAGACTTTTTGAATTTGAAGGAGATTTAAGTTGCTTTTAGAAGGAAAAACAGTTCAACATATCGGGAATTATGGACTTAGCTGTTGAAAGCATCCACTAATTCATAAGATATTGAATCAAAATCAATGGTATCCATTCCCTGAAGATCTGAATACCAAGGAGAATTGCAACACAAAAAATTTACAGGTTCAAATGTGAATGATGGTGAACTATTGCAATTGTTTTTAGTTAAAGATAAATTGCATGTATTGATCATACAAGTAATATAAAACTTTGAATTTGCACCGCCATTTGTCAGTTCTGAGCTACGACAACATTCACCGACATAAAAGGTAATTTCACAACAGGAACTGGTATTTAGCAAAAGATTGAGAGGCGCTGTTTTTATGTTAACGATGGTTTGATAAGTATGTTCTTCAACTCCTTTTTGTATGCCTTTTGTGTTGGTTGGATAGTATGGGTATTTAGATGTAGAACAGACATTTGTAATGTCTCTAATTTTAGTGCGTGTTAAATTTATTAATTCCACATCTCCACAACTCATGTTTCCATTTTTTCCAGCGAATGCTCTTAAATTCAAACTACTCAATGAATCGCCATTACAATTGCGGTATATTTTTAAGGTTATTTGATATTTTCCTTGTCCCAAACATTGATATGACATTTCACCACCAATGATTGCAGCAGCATTACTTGAATTAACAAATAAATACAACCACAAACACAAAAGTTTAGTCAGATCAAATTTGAATTTCATAACAATAAACTATAATTGGTAGACAATCGTATTTGATTATATGAAGCCTTAGCCGGGAGCTATAAACTTTTGATAAGGTATATTCTAACCAGAAATATGAATTAGAAAATCTATTCCTTCCCCAAATCCTTTTGAAATAAGCGTCTCAATCACTTTAATTCGCTCACTAGATCGTTGAGATATGCTCCCCTCTACAAAGTGCTCATTTCTTTGGGCTTTGGGTCCACATGACGAAGTTATTATGCGTAATCAGGGTTTAATCCATAAAAAAAGGGAGCTTTTCAGGCTCCCTATTTTTAGTTAACAAATCAGATTCTTCTTTTTGTTTTGCAATTATCGCAATAAGGTGACTGTTCCGTCGAATATGTATTCTTTGTCTTCAAATGAAGTGATTACCACGTGGTAAACATATACCC
>CAMAQS010000073.1 GCA_945860565.1 Chitinophaga pinensis
ACTCTCATGCTAAAATAAACTGCCAAAATATTGGCAATTTGCGTTTATCCTTACGCCCAATTTTCCATGGTCTGCACGGTGCAAGCTCTCCTCCTAATTTAGGAGGAGTACCCAAAGGGGGAGGTGGTCCCCCGTTCTCCAAGCAAAATTTACACCCAGAATTGGACCACCATACAAATCCTAAAAAAGCAATATTCATTTATAGAGTCACCACCCCGTTACGAAAAAACCTTCCCTATCTCAAGCGGATTCGAAAAAAACTCAGAAACAACATGACACCTGCCGAAGTAAGACTTTGGATTTTATTAAATGAGAAAAAATTAGAAGGTCGAAAATTTAGACGACAGTTTAGTGTGGCCAATTATGTTCTTGATTTTTATTGTCCAATAGAAAAGTTGGCCATTGAGTTGGATGGCGCCTATCATTTTACGCCGTATCAAATGGCCAAGGATAAACAAAGAGATGCCTTTTTAAATAGTATAGGCATTCGCGTTTTAAGATTTGAGAATAAGTGTGTTTGGAATAACCCTGATGGACTTTTAGAAAGAATTAAAAGCTGTTTTGGAAAGGTGTAATTGTTATGTTTCAGGGTGCCGATTTCAATTATATTATTAAATCTAATCCGATTAATGGATTAATGTATGATTTTCAACCCAACTATTCACATGGCTTAGCCAGAATTTAAAACCGCAATTACAATTGGTTTATGTGCAATAAAGATTAGAAAGATGTTTGATAACTAAAATAATTACCAATCCCAATGTCAACAATGGATGTTTCAGTTTAGGTCTAAACGGTAATTGATAAATATTTTCGGGTTTTTGCAATTAATAGATATATTTGTATTTAACTATCTCAAAGTGAGTATAAAAAATAGAATAATGTTAAATTTAGAATTGGCTAAAATTAAATCTGGTTTCAGGTTAATTAGTATGGTTATTGCCGGATTGATATTGAGTTCAAATATGGGTTGCGGCGAAAAAGACGATCCATGTTATGGTAATGATTATGAAAATTATTATCATTACCAATTGATTAATTCAACGGATTATAAACTTGTAATTAGAGGCTTTAAAGATGGTGGTTTTCTAGCTCGATATGATGTGCAAAAAAATAGTAGAACGAATATTGATTTTGCTTATTCTAGCGTGGATGGTTGGAGTCAGTAAGCAACGGATTTTTCTTTGATATAAATCAAAATTCTCATTTTTATTCTGTTCCATATTTTGACAGTGTTAATATTGAGCTCTAAGGCACTCAAAAATATTTAAATTATAGTTGGGATAGTTCTGCAACTATAAATAATATTTTAAGAAGGAAAAATTGGATAAATAATGGAAAAGTACGTATTGGAGCATGTCAAGATATGCAGTATGACTATTCCTATGAATTTAACGAAGAACACATTCAAAAAGCCAAATAAGGGTTCTGAATTCAGTGATATCAAATTAGAACAAAATTATTACTGGGAAGCACCGTTTGGTTTTTTTTAATATTTCTGGGATTATTTCATGATCCCTAATGGGGGAGGCTAAAATATAGATTAAAACCACTGCAGATATCTCGAGGTGTTTTTTTTATTTGGGAGTGCTCGCTGCGCTCGTGATCCCTGAAAGGGGAGAGTCAACTCAATGCCCCGCTCCTGCGTCGCGCAGTTCATTTTGGTTTTTATTTAAATTGTTAAATAGGGGATTATTTCATGATCCCAAATGGGGGAGGCTAAAATACAGATTAAAACCTACTGCGCTGATGGCGCAGTAGGTTTTTTTGTGCGCAAAATGAAAGGGAGTACTCGCTTCGCTCATGATCCCTTAAAGGGGAGGCTAAAATACAGTTTAAAACCTACTGCGCTGATGGCGCAGTAGGCTTTTTTGTACGCACTCAATCTGTAAAAGTTTCTCTTTTCCAATTTTCGTGCGCACAAAAAAACCAGCCTTCCGGCTGGTTTTAAACTGTATTTGCAGAGGGGAAGGGATTCGAACCCTCGATACGCTTTTGGCGTATACACACTTTCCAGGCGTGCTCCTTCGACCGCTCGGACACCCCTCTATGGTACCGCAAAGGTAAGTATTAAAGGGGATGTTTTATAATGCTTTGGTGATTTTTGCAAATAAATGGACTCTGTTTGAAGATTACGCTATTTTAACGTACCCACAAAATCCATTCGTTGTTTACAAAAATATATCCCATTACTTCAATGTAATCCTGATTGTCTATTGTAACTGTGTTTAACATAATCTTATTGATTTTATATTAGGCAATTACGGTCAGTAATGTTAAGAATCAATTACGAAAAAATTATGTTAATGTAGTGAATCTTTGGGCATTGTTAAGGATAGGAAATATGAACGGATTAAAAGAAAAATATTCTAATGACCCAATTGTGTTCTCTATTGGGCTTTTGTTTTACAACACTAACTACCTCAAATTTTGTGATTAATTAAAAATAAAAAGTGCAGAATTTAGGTTGTGGCTTGTGTTGAATAATTAATTATCTTGATTGGATTCTGTCTTTTAGTTGGAAGTTGAGCTTGATTTTGAGTGTTTGTAGTGAATTAATTATTATCCCCAAGTGCTGTCAGTGAATGTTTTGTTCGTAATTAATTATCAATTTAATCAATCTTTATCATTGTTTTGAAGGTTTGCCAATTCAACCCAATTCAACATCCCCCAAAACAAGACAATAATTAATTTATCTTTCTGAAAGAGTATTACACATGCTTTCCCAAGAAAATTGCTGCTTTAAGATTTTTATTTCGGCTTTCATGTTTTCAAACACGTCTTTGTCGTACATTTCACCGATGGCTGTAGCCAAACTTTCGGCATTGGGTTCGCACACATATCCGGCCTTTCCATGAGGCACCAATTCCGCCAATCCTCCAACATTTGTAATGATCATCGGGATTTCAAAATGATACGCAATTTGACTTACCCCGCTTTGCGTGGCATTGCGATAAGGCTGTACTACAATGTCTGACACCGCAAAATATAATCCAACATCGTCGTTGGGAATAAAGTGCGTGTGCATCTCTAAAAACGCCTCTATTTGCAACGATTTAATCTGTTCTAAATAGGGTTGTTTGTCTTCATAAAATTCACCTGCGACCAGCAAATGAACATCTGGATGACTTTCTTTTACTAACGCCATGGTATCTAACAACAAGTCTAATCCTTTGTATTTTCTGATAAAACCAAAAAATAAAATGTAGTGTTTTGTAGGGTCTAAATTTAATTTGGAACAGGCGGTTTCGCGTGCTGGCTTTTCTCCAAAATTGTCATACAGTGGGTGGGCATGATACGCAACATTTTTGGCAGCTTTTGTCTCTGGGAAATGCGTTTGTAAATCCTCCAAAACCTTTTTACTCATTGTTACGGCACCGTGCAGTGAATTTAGAAAATACGCACTAAATGGGCTATCGTAAAAGTGTTTTTCATGTGGGATGATATTGTCGGTAATGGCCAATATTTTGGTGTGGTTATTCTGTTTGATTATTCTTGAAATGGTCCCAAAACAAGGTCCAAAAAAAGGCATCCAATACCGGAATATCACTACATCAGGTTTGATTTTTTTGTATTTATTGCCAACAAGAATCCAGTTTAACGGATTCACAGAATTGATGGCAACGTCAATATCTAAGTCCGTCGGTTTGGCATCAGAGGAATACTGGGTTTCTCCCGGGAACAAAAAATTGGGATATTGTAAGGAAAATGTAAGCAGCGTTACCTTATTGTGTTGCTGTAATTCTCGTGCTAGACGTTCATTATAGGTAGCCAATCCACCGCGTAAAGGGTGTGCGGGACCTATAATTACAATGTGTTTGTTTTGCCACATTAATTCACGGTTTCTTTGATGTTGTAGGTGTTTCGTTCTGGATTAGAACGACTTACTAATTCGCCTAAAAATCCTGCCAAAAACAATTGGGTTCCCAGTATCATTGCCAACAAGCTAAAATAAAACATGGGAGAGTCGGTTACCAATGGTGCAGATTTATGCAAATAATAGGCATAAATTAGCTTTTTTGTTACAATAATAAACGCCATGGCTAAACCGACAAGAAAACACATCACTCCGTAAAGTCCGAAAAAGTGCATGGGTCGTTTGCCAAATTTTGACATGAAATACAGGCTAATTAAATCCAAGAAACCGTTAATAAAGCGGTCCATGCCAAATTTACTGCTTCCATATTTGCGGGCTTGATGTACCACAACTTTTTCACCAATTTTTGGGAATCCACTCCATTTTGCAATTACTGGAATGTATCGGTGCATTTCACCATAAACTTCTATGTTTTTCACCACTTCATGGTGATAGGCTTTTAGACCGCAATTGAAATCGTGCAACTCTATGTCGCTCATTTTGCGGGTAGCCAAATTGAATAATTTTGTAGGGATGGTTTTGGATGGCGGATCGTAACGTTTTTTCTTCCAGCCACTTACTACATGATATCCTTCGTTTAGAATCATGTCTCTGAGGGACGGAATTTCGTCTGGACTGTCTTGCAAGTCGGCATCCATTGTAATGACTACTTCACCATTGCTTTGGGCAAAACCAACATTGAGTGCACCGCTTTTACCGTAATTTCGGCGCAATTGAATGCCACGGGCATTGGAATCTTTGGCACCAATTTGTTTAATGATATCCCATGATTTATCGGTGCTTCCGTCGTCTAATAACAAGATTTCATAACTGAGATTGTGCTCATTGCAAACGCGTTGAATCCAGTCGCATAATTCGGGAAGGGATTCTTCTTCATTGTACAATGGTATTACGAGAGAAACATCTTTCATGGTGGTTACAAATGTAGGATTAATCACGTGATATTTGTTTAAATCCTATGGTATCCCTCACTATATCCATCGTTTTTTTGGCGCTTTTCCTCGCTTTTTCTGCACCGTATGCTGCAATTTCATCGAGTTTTTTGTCGTTGGCAAGTGTATAAGTTATGGCATCTCGAAGGGGAGCAACAAATGTTTCCATGTCTTCAGCGAGTTGTTTTTTTAAATCGCCATAACGAATTCTTCCTTGAGCGTGTTCTTCATTAAAGAAGGAAATAACGTCTGGTTTACAAACCAAGCCCATTAAATCAAAAAGATTTTGAACTGCTTGAGATTTTATGCCATCAGTGGAAGCTTCACCGCTATCGGAAACGGCCTTCATGATTTTCTTTTTGAGTGTTTCTGGGGATTCATCGAGATAAATGGTGTCGGCTTCCCCTGCACTTTTACTCATTTTACCTCCACCAGTTAAACCGGGTACTTTAACCAAAGACTCACCCATACTAAAAGCCATGGGTTCAGGGAATAAGTCCACTTCATAAAGTCTATTAAAACGATTTCCGAACGTTCTAGCCATTTCCAAATGTTGTTCTTGGTCTTTGCCTACGGGTACTTTTGCACCACGATGAATGAGGATATCTGCGGCCATTAATACGGGATAAGTTAACAATCCAGCGTTGATGTTATTGGGTTGTGTTCTTGCCTTTTCTTTGAAGGATGTAACCCGTTCAAGTTCACCCAAATAGGCATTCATATTTAAAATGAGATATAATTCGGCGGTTTCGGGCAAGTCACTTTGTAAATAAACCGTACATTTTTCAGGGTCTAAACCCAATGCAATGTATTCTGCTATCACCCTTCTTACGGAGCCCCTCAAATCGCCAGGAGTAGGGTGTGTTGTAAGCGAGTGGTAATCGGCAATGAAAAAGTAGCTGTCGAATTGTTCTTGAAGCGTTAAAAAATTTTTAAATGCACCAAAATAATTACCAAGATGCAATTTGCCGGTTGGACGTATACCGCTCACAACAATTTCTTTCATACAGGGCGAAATTACAACGTTAAACTCAATTTGTGAAGAATCCATTTAAAGGATTGTATTTTTGTGGGATGCCACAACGAATTCAACTTAAATTTTCTCCCGAGGAAGCGGCAAATGACGACTTCATAAAGGTTCAATTTTTAAGGGAAGCCAGGTTAAAGGAAGGCAAGTTGGTGCTGATGAGAAAATCATTGGATTCCAGAAGTAGGAGTCCGTTTTTTATTGTTTCGGGGGATGTGTATTCATCCTCAGAATCGCAAGAGGAGACGGAAGAATTTAAGTTGCAAAATGTAAATAATGCACGTCCCGTGCACATCATTGGGGCAGGTCCTGCAGGTTTGTTTGCCGCTTTGCAATGCATTGAATTGGGATTTAAGCCAATTGTTATTGAGAGAGGAAAAAATGTAAAGGAAAGGCGCAGGGATTTGGCCGTTTTGAATAAGGAAAAAGTGGTAAATCCAGAGTCGAATTATTGTTTTGGAGAGGGTGGTGCCGGTACTTATTCAGATGGGAAATTATACACGCGTAGCGACAAGCGCGGTCCCATTCAAAAGGTGTTAAACACGTTTATTCAATATGGAGCTGCTGCCAATATTGCCTACGATGCCCATCCCCACATAGGAACAAATAAATTGCCTGCTATCATTGAAAAAATACGGATGGTAATTGTTGAATGCGGTGGAGAAGTGCGATTTGATACGAAACTAATTGATTTGGAATTGCAAGGCCGCAACATAGTATCTTTGGTCTATTCGGGTGGATTAACGGAGAAAGTAAATCAAGTGATTTTGGCAACAGGGCATTCTGCGCGCGACATTTATGAATTGTTAGACAGGAAAAAAATTGCCATAGAAGCCAAGCCATTTGCTTTGGGTGTAAGATTGGAACATCCCCAAGAAATAATCGATAAAATACAATATAAATGCGACAATAGAGGTTCGTTTTTGCCACCTAGTACCTACAGTTTAGTGGAACAAATTGAGTCACGCGGCGTGTTTTCGTTTTGTATGTGTCCGGGCGGAATCATTGCCCCTGCAGCCACGAATTCCGGCGAAGTGGTGGTGAATGGATGGAGCCCGAGCAAACGTTCAGGAAAATTTGCAAACAGCGGATTTGTGGTGACAGTGGATGAAGCAGATTTTAAACCTTTCAACCATTTAGGTGCTTTGGCTGGAATGGGATTTCAATCGTTTTGGGAAAAACAGGCTTTCAAAATGTCGGGTAGTCTTTCTGCACCGGCACAAAGAATTGAGGATTTTGTACAAAAGCGAATTTCAACAAATTTACCAGAATGTAGTTATATCCCGGGAGTGGTTTCTTCAGACATTCGAGAAGTATTGCCAGCTGAAATTAGTGAACGGATTCGATTGGCATTGGTTCGATTGGGACAAAGGATGCCGGGTTTTAGGAGTAACGAGGCCATTTTGGTTGGAGTTGAAAGTAGAACAAGTAGCCCGGTGCGCATCCCCCGAAACAAAGAAAATTTGCAACACGTAGACCTGCATAATTTATATCCATGTGCAGAAGGGGCTGGTTACGCTGGGGGGATTATGAGTGCCGCAATTGACGGTATAAATGTGGTAAAAGCCATTGAAAGAGTCTGATTTTACCTGTTTTAGTGTCATGTGAATGTTATAATTTGACGCAAATCGGCGTTTCTTGTTTTTAGTCATTCGTTGTGACAAATATCTATCATAGGGCTAATGTTAATTAATGCAAAATGGACAATTCTTTAATGGACTTAATTTTTGTTTAGTTAATTTCTTGTAATTATTCATATTTAAATAATTTTTAGAAGGGATTATGATGGAAAAATGGAGTGATTTTTTAATTAAATTTTGTATTTCACGAATAGAATTATTCATTCGTGTCATGCCTTTGAAATATTAGATAAACAAAGGTTTACAAAAAAAATACAGCCTTGTTTATGGTCGTTATTTGTACGTTGACAACTGTAAATAAAAACATGAAAAAAATCTACAAAAACAAACAAGGCTTAAAATCAATGCGGGGAATTCTTTTCGCGATTTTATGCACTTCCAGTTCTTGGCTTAGTGGCCAAATTTCTGGAACAAAAACGCTGGGTACAGGAGGTGATTACACCACTTGGGAAAGTCTGGTATCTGCAATTTCTACCAGTGGGATGAATGGGGCATTAACAATAGATGTAATTAGTGATTTGGCACCAACCACCACTATATCATTTTCGCAAAATGCCACCAACCCAACTACATCTACTAAAACCATCAAAATTAATGGTGGCAATTATAAATTATCAAGTTCTTCAACAAATGCTGCCATTGACTTAAATGGAATGGACTATTTGACCATTGATAAATTGGTAATCCAAAAAACAGGAACAGGAACCGCTCAGTTCGGTGTGATTTTTAGGGGTGGTGCAGATTACAATACCATTCAGAATTGTACCATTGAGTACACGGCTTTGGCTTCGGCTTCAACGGCTGGTGGTGCATACATTTCGTTTACAAACTCTACTACGGGTGCAACGACTTTGGCTTCGACAGTGTATAATGGTAGATACAATACCATCGATAAATGTTTAATGCGTACAACCAGTTCAAACAGCCCTGGTCCAACGTATGCCATTACAGATGCCGGAGCAAGCAGTATTTATTCGAACACTCCTTCGAACAATACGTTTAGCAACAACACAATTCAAAACTATTACTACATGGGTATGTATAATTACTATACCAATGGAGATCAGTTTTTGAATAACGATGTTTCTAGAGCAAACGCAACCACGAACAATTGTAACAGCATTCAGTATTTTATGTATTCTCAGTATACCTATAGTACCAACCGTTCTACTAAGTTCGATGGAAACAATGTTCACGATATTCCATTTAAAGGTGCGACATCAGGTATGACCAGCACAGTTTATGGTATTTATGCTTATTACAACTATGGAAATGCGACAAATAATTTTGAATATTCTAATAATACGATGCAAAACATTTTGTGCAATAGTACGAACTATTTCATGTATGGGTATTACAATTACTATGCAAATTACAATGCAAATAAAGTAATTAAATGGCAATCGTTGGGTACAGGATATTGCTATGGATTTTACATGTATTACCAATATAATGATCATAAATTCACCAATAATATCATTCGCGATTGTTTCACTAAGTATTACACGTATTTTATTTATTCTTTTTACGGTGACAAGAAGATTTTTACTGGAAACAAGATTGTTAACAACGTTACTACCGACGGTAGTACTGCTGAAACCTATGTTTATTATATTTACAATCCGTCGACTTCTGCTGTGAATGAATTTAATGATAACGTAGTAGATTCTAATACTTTTGGTGGATATGCTTATGTTACCTATATCTACTATTGGAATGGTACAATGAACCGCAATAAGATTACAAACAATAAAATTTACAATGCAAATTACTCTAGTTATTACGGGTATATTTATGGATTGGCCAATTTCTACTTTTATAATTTGCAATGCAATAATAATTTAGTTGCTGGTAATTTAGGTTATTATGGTTTAATGGGAATGTATTTATACTCTTACAACAGTGGAAACTATTTGGCGGAATTTAGACAAAATACAGTTCAAGTTGACGCCACCAAAGCCGGTTATGCTTACCATTATACTTATGGCTTATATATTTACCCTTATTATCACACCAAGGTAGACGTTTCGGGCAATATTTTAGATATTCAAAATTCCTATGGAGCTTACCCTGCCTATACGTATAATCAAAATGGTTCTACAGGTTATTCAAAGTGGGATTATAACACCTACTATTTGAAGAATATTTCTTACCAATATTGGTATTGCCCAAATGGTTCTGCCAACGATTTTGCTGGTTGGAAGAGTTTGGCCTTCGGTGGAGCAAATGAAAATGATGTAAATCCAGTATGGAAAGATTTAGCGGCGAGCGATTTTCGTTCAGATTGTTTTGAGACTCAAAACAATGTGCCTCAATCAGCATCTTTGTGGCCAACAACACCTTTAACCAATGAATTTGATGTAAATAAAACACCAAGAAATAAGGTTAAGTCTGATCGCGGTGCAGTAGAGAATTATATGAACATTACGGGTGCTTCAACTGATTTTTCTGTTCCTTCACAAGTGTGTGCTGGATATGAAGTGGCTGCGACCAATATTTATGTTAAAAACAATTTCATCGATACCATTTACGATTTTAATGTTTCGTATTCTGTAAAAGGTGGTCCAAAAGTCACACAGAAAGTGACCAAGAAAATTCTTCCTGGAAACACAGAAGAAGTGAAGTTTACCAAATCGTTGGTATTGACGGAAGCAGGCGTTAAACAAATCACTGTTTATGTAGATGCTGCTGATGACAATTTAAACGACGATACCTTCTATTTTACTACAACAGTATTGCCAGCACCAGGTGGAGCGGTATTCAACATTTCACCAAAAACAACAAAGGCTTTGTATCAGTATGGTAAACCAAATGACATCACTGTTTTGGGTGTTCCTGTAATGTATGATGTACCAGCGCCAACGAAATATTCTAATGGAACGTATGGTACTTCTTCTGATTGGCAGGTATTTGTTCAGGCATTTACTGCAAGTGGTAGAAGCATCCCAGGCATGAGCTTTACAGCCCCTGCTTCAGGTGCAGACATGGAAGTGAAGTTTGTAACAACAGACAAAACATTGGAAGACAG
>CAMAQS010000074.1 GCA_945860565.1 Chitinophaga pinensis
CTTAGACGAATATAATCCACCATCACAACCAACTATACAAGTTGCAGGTTTTGTGCGTTTATCCCAATCAATTAGGTGTTTATCAGCATGTACATAACCGTTATTCCAAGGGGCATCAAATTGTGAAGCAATCTCTTTGTAACCATTTATTTCATCCCATGTTGCCAATGCAACACCACCTAAAACAACGAAGTTTTTGTCTCCAGGTTTAACCGAAACGGCATTGTCATACCAGCCTTGAGCATTAGAACCGAAAATATCAGTCACAGAATTTCCATTAACCAATATTTCCCAAGTTGTTCCTCCATTTTTAGTGCGGTATAACGCAACCAATTTTCCGTAATTGTTACCAGAACCAGCGCCTAGAGTGTATACATAATTTGGATCATCAGGAGAAATGGCTATGGCAGTTCTTCCGCCAGAATTATAACCAGTGTTCGTAATAGTTAATTTACCTGTAGCATCTGATTTGTATACTGCACCTGCACTGGTTGATGCCCAAATTACTCCGTTGATATCCGTTTTAACTTCTTTGAAAGCCCCATTGGCAATGCGTGTGATTTTTTCAGTAGCTCCCGTAAAATCAAATTCATACAATCCACCTTCTGTGGCAACATACATCTTATTTACAGTTGGATGTGCGACCATAGAATTACAGGTAAAAAATCGATTGTCTTTTGCAGTAGGCATGAGATTAAATGCAGTTCCTTCCGAATCCGTACTTTTAAATATTCCTGCACCAACAAAAGCTGGAGATCCATTTCTATTTCCCGATAGGTTGGTAAATCCACCTTCACCCGTACCATAATAAATGTTACCATCTATGGTTTGAGCGATACAAGTAACGGATAAATTCTCTTGTTGATCGTTCACAGGCAACCAACTTTGTCCATTGGTACTAGAACGAAACAAGCCACCACTTACAGAACCTACAAACCAGATGTTTGGCTTTGTTTTGTGAATTTGAAATGCCCTAGTTCTTCCACCAACGTTATCAGGACCCATTGCTTCCCAATTGATTGCTTTGTTTAATCTTTTGGATACAGTAAGTCTGTCGGCCTGTGTAATAGCGGATTGAACCCATTCTGGTTCAATTGTACCAGTTTGTTCGTTAAGACGCATGCTGTAGATTGATTCAAGTGCGCCTTGAATACCTTGTTGTTTTTCTTCGGCCCCTGTTTTAGCAGGTCTTAAAGATGTTGAAATTGGCAACTGCATGTTGGCACCATAAAAAGCACCAAAACAGGTCAACCCAGAAGTGATAATAATTGGTATAATTTTTTTCATCCTCATAATGACGATTGTATAATTTGTTATATTGAATACAAATAAAGGCAAATAAGGTTTGTAATACAAAATCAAAGTTTCAATAAATGCCCTTTTATTGCAATTTTTTGTTCATATTTATTTAAAGCACTAAATTTCCTAGAGAACATGCTTCTCGGCATGGTAAGAACTTCTTACCAAAGGTCCACTTTCTACAAAACGGAATCCCAATGAGAGCCCATATTCTTCCCAATATTTAAATTCATCCGGATGAACATATTTGGCAACTGAAAGATGCAATTTGGTCGGTTGTAAATATTGACCAAGCGTAAGTACATCGCACCCATTTTCAGCTAAATCGTTGATCAATTGCTTTATTTGATCATCAGATTCCCCACAACCCAACATGGCCCCACTTTTTGTACGTACACCATATTCTTTGGTGCGTTTAATTTGTTCTAAACTTCTGGAATAAATTGCCTGAGGTCTAACCAACCTATATAATTCTTGCACTGTTTCCATATTGTGACTTACCACTTCAGGCTTTGAATCAAGAACCATATAAAGCAAATCCCATTGGGCTTTGAAGTCTGGAATGAGCGTTTCTATTGTTGTTTTGGGGGATGCTTTTTTAACTTCTTTTATTGTTTCCGCCCAAACCGTTGCTCCCTTGTCTTTGAGTTCATCTCTGTTCACAGAGGTAATTACGCAATGTTTAACACCCATTAACTTTACCGCCTCGGCAACACGGTGTGGCTCATCAATGTCGTAAGAGCCTGGTCTTCCAGTAGCCACTGCGCAAAAAGAACAACTTCTTGTACACACATTTCCCAATATCATAAAGGTGGCGGTTCCAGCTCCCCAGCACTCTCCCATATTGGGACAACGACCATCTTGACAAATAGTATGAAGTTTATATTCGTTTACAATACGTTTAACACGTGTATAATTTTCCCCTACAGGAATGTCGATTTTAAGCCATTTAGGCTTAGTAGGACCTTTTTTTTCTTTCGCAACAACGGGTAGTTCTATCACAAGATATTTTATTACTGACCAAATCCAATGGCAAAGTTAACAAATACATATGGGAACACGAAAGAGTTATGTTGTTGTTGATGCAATAATGGAATCTTTTGTACAAAAAGATCATTGGTAAAACCAATTGATAGGGCATTCGACAGCGACCGATAGCTACCCCATTCTAGAATAAATCCAGTGGATAAGCCCAAACCAGGAATCACCTTGCCATTTTTAATTCCTTTCATAAAAGAGGAAGTTCCACCAACTTGGTTTGCAGGATGAACATCTGGATTGTATTGCACGTCTTCAAAACCATCAAAGGGAACGTTGCCTTGAGATATCCAAATATGCACGGGCCAATAATAGGCCAAGGGCAGTTGAAGAGAACCAAATAAACCATAACCTACTTCATTCCTTGAAGTTCTTCTGTTAAGCCAATAAGATTTTGTAATGTATGGCCTGATTGTCCAAGCGTAATTTACTTTATCAACTTTAAATGGCTGAGCACCGGGCAAACCATTGTTAATGACAAAAATTTCTTTTGGGTCATTAATGGAGCCAATTCTAATTCCATATTGATTGGTAATTGGATCATTCATATAATGTTTCGAATAACTGCCGCCTGCATCAAAACCGAAATTTCTAATTTGGGCATCAATGTTCCAAAATCGAATGGATTGTGCTTCCAAATTGCTGCATACCCATCCCCCAAGAACGAAACAAAGAAGATAAAATTGACGAATAGGCACTTATCAAATTTAATCAATTTTCTGAAAATGATTGTTTTCTACAGATAAAAAAATCACCCACTTTCACCCACGTTGTGGAAAACCTCGAAAATTCAATACTTTTGAGCTACATTTGCTTTAAATAAAATGAATTCTTATTCCCGAAAAGCCACAAAAACACCCAATATTTTCGCATTTGTGGAAAAGTAGTGGTTAATTTTGGAGAATTGTGGGAAAAAGTGGAGAATTCTGTATTTATTTAGCAGACAGAAACCAACAACAAAATGTCAGGACTAATTGGTGAATACTATTGCAAGCTGGACGAAAAGGGCAGGTTATCGCTCCCGTCTAAACTTAGGGCTCAAATCCCTGAGGCCGCTGGCAATATGCTCGTCGTTAACCGAGGTTTTGAAAAGTGTTTGGTTCTGTACACCAAAGAAGATTGGCTTAAGGAAACCGAAAAGTTAAATGCGGTCGATGATTTCATGAGTCCCGAAATCAGAAGATTCAAACGTATTTTTACCAATGGTGCTAATCTCATTCCCATCGACAATGCTTCAAGAATATTGATGCCAAAAAAACTTTTAGAATACGCCGCGTTAGAAGACGATGTTGTATTGAGCGCTTTTGGCAACAAAGTAGAAATCTGGAGCAAAGACTTATACGAGTCTGAATTGGAAGTGGAATCGAATGAGCTCAGCGAATTGGCACGGAATTTCCATAAAGAGAAATCTCACCTTGGTGAATAGAACCGCACGTAAAGTGGCTTCTGTTTGCACATGGAAACAACCTACCACATACCCGTTTTGCTTCAAGAAAGTGTTGATGCATTGGTGCAGAATCCTTCTGGCACCTATGTTGATCTGACTTTTGGGGGAGGTGGACACGCCCGTGAAATCCTCAAAAGATTGTCTCCCGATGGAAAACTCATTGCCTTCGACCGCGATGAAGATGCCCTAGCGAATTCAATCAATGACCCCCGTTTTACCCTTGTAAATCATAATTTCCGCTACTGTCATACCTTTTTAACCTATCTAAATTGCCTCCCAGTTGATGGCATTCTTGGGGATTTAGGCATCTCTTCACATCAAATAAATGTTGATGAAAGAGGCTTTGCGCACCGATTAAATGGCCCCCTTGACATGCGTATGAACCGCAACGGAAAACTTACTGCCGCAAGTATTCTAAATGAATATACCGAAAAACAACTGCTAACTGTTTTCAATAAATATGGCGAAATAAAAAACGCCTTTAAATTAACCAAAATTATTCTTCAACGCAGAAACAATGCCAAAATACATAGCATTGAAGATTTTAAAATTTCGATAGAAGAATGCACGCCTAAAGGAGAATCAGCCAAATACCTATCCCAAGTATTCCAAGCTCTCCGAATTGAAGTAAATCAGGAATTGGTGGCCCTAGAACAAATTTTACAAGACGCTGAAACCCTTATCAAGACCTCTGGTCGATTGGTCATCATTTCCTATCATTCACTGGAAGATAGATTGGTAAAAAACTACCTAAATACCGGAAACATTGAAGGGAAAAAACAAACCGATATGTATGGATGGCCAATTCAATCATTTGAAGGAAAGCCACATAAAGCAATTATACCATCCCCCCAAGAAATAGAAAACAACAAACGTTCGCGCAGCGCTAAACTTAGAATTGGAATACGTAAATAATGCAAAACTCCGAAGAAAATATCGACCAAAACGAAGCAACGACAGCCGAAAATATCGGACAATCCAATCCGAAAAAAAATACAATCCGGCTTGACGATTGGACCACTTTAAGGGTTGTTAAACTCATTGCTATTCTCTTTCCAGCACTCATTTTTTACATATACAATTCACTTCACACAGCAAAAGCCATTAAGAAAAAAAGCGAACTCAGTAAAATTCTAAAAGAATACCACAGCGAACGCATCTCACTAGAAAGTGAAATAACAAAGGCAAGTAAGCAAACACAAATTGCTGAAAAACTCAAATCTACAGGACTGAAAGAAATCACATCCCCCCCAATAAAATTAACCCGTGACAAACAAGACTAAAGTAAATACGCGACAACAGATTTTAATACGTGCCAGATTCATTTTTGGCTTGGTATTGGTATTTGGGTTGTCTATCATTTACTCCATATTTAAACTTCAAAATGGGTATGAAAAAGAGTTTTCTACAGAATTAAAAAAGAAAAACACTAGAATTAAAACAGTTAACGGCATTCGCGGAAATATTTATGCAGACGACGGCGGCCTCTTGGCAACATCAGTGCCTACCTATGATCTAATTTGGGATGCCAATGTCCCCGGATTGTTGAAAGGCGAGTTTGAAAGCAAAATAGACAGTTTAAGCAACCTGTTCTCTCATCACATTCCAACAAAAACTCCGAGTTATTGGCGCAACAAACTAAAGTCGTTGCGATCACAAAAGGTAAGATATTACAAATTAGCAATAGACATAAACTTTGATCTTGTAAAATCAATGAAAACCTGGCCCTTGATTCGAAAAGGCAAGTTTAAAGGTGGATTTTGGTTCGAAGAAAAAGGAAAGCGGATGTATTTCCTTGGTGAATTGGCAAAACGCGCCATTGGATATACCAGAAACGGTGTAAATATTGGATTAGAAGGCGCCTTCGATAGCCTTTTAAGAGGAACTTCTGCTCAAATTATGGAACAACGTATGCCAGGAAATATTTGGCGTCCGGTAAGCATAGGAAATGACGCAGTGGCGGAAAATGGAAAAGACATTGTTACCACGCTTGATGTTGGATTTCAAGACATTACTCAATATGCCTTGAACAAGGCGCTAGTTGAGCACCAAGCCGACCATGGATGCGTCATCGTAATGGATGTTAAAACTGGCGCCATTAAAGCCATTGCCAATTTAAAACGCGGCAACGACGGCAAATATTACGAATCCCAGAATTATGCAGTTGATCAATTTAGCGAACCTGGATCAACGTTTAAAATCATTTCCGTTTTGGCATTGTTAGAAGACAAAAAAGCCGTCTCAACAGACAGCGTTCCTACCAAAAATGGAATAATCAAATATTACAACACCCCAATAACCGACGGTACTGACCATGCCATTACAAAGAAATTTTATACTTTGGAAGAATGTATTGAAAAATCGAGTAACGTAGGAGTCAGCCAATTTATTTTCAATGCATATCAAAAAAATCCAGAAGAATTTATTGAATTTATATTTGGATTGGGACTAAATGTAAAACCCAATTTTGACATTAAAAGCAGCAATTTTCCTGTGATTCATGATCCAAAAAGTTCAGATTGGTCAGGAGTAACATTGCCCTCAATGAGCATTGGATATTCCTTAAAAATTTCGCCACTACAAACCCTCATGATCTACAATGCCATTGCCAATAAAGGTGTTTTAATGAATCCCTATTTGGTGAAAGAAATTAGGCGCGATGGCCAGCAACTTGAAACAATTGAGCCTAAAATCCTCAAAAAGAAAATATGTTCAGAAAAAACCTTGCTATCGCTGCAAAAAATGCTTGAAGGAGTGGTTTCCGAAGGCACAGCAAAAACAAGTTTTAAAGAATGTTTATACCCTGTAGCCGGAAAAACGGGCACAGCACGAATTAGCAATGAACGCAGTGGTTATTCAAAAAAACACATGTCTTCTTTTGTGGGATATTTCCCTGCTACCAACCCTCAATACAGCATTATCGTCGTTATCAACGAACCCAACAATGGCAGTATTTCCGGCGCTGTAGTGGCTGCCCCTGTCTTTAAAGAAATTGCCGATAAAATTTTTAGCACTCACATTAAACTTCAACCAACCGTTCCTCAGAAAATGAGCTTTGACGTACCCAAAGTGTTAAACGGAGAGTTATCAAAAACTAAAATTGTTATGAATGAACTTGGAATCAGTTCTAAGGCGGGAGATTTAACTGGAGGCTACGTAAAACCAAATAACCAACAAAAATCCATTGGCTTAACTCAAATTAACATTAAACCAAATGTAGTTCCTGACTTCCGGAATATGGGTATTCGCGATGCTTTAAATCTGGCAAACAGACTTAGAATTGAAATTTCATATTCTGGGTACGGGAAAATTACAACCCAATCTTTTCCTGCAGGAACAAGATTCAATAAGTCCATTAATATAAACTTAACTCTATCTAAACCATGAAAACGCTCGATATACTCCTTAAAACCCTAACGCAAGCTGTTGTTTC
The DNA here is from genome assembly GCA_945860565.1 of Chitinophaga pinensis. Lineage (GTDB taxonomy): Bacteria > Bacteroidota > Bacteroidia > NS11-12g > UBA955 > VMCP01. The sequence continues at coordinate 7,218 of CAMAQS010000074.1, forward strand.
TGGCAACAAGGACATTGAGATTAAAGGGTTGGCGATTAATAGCAATTTATGCGAGGATGGCTTTTTATACGCTGCACTAAAAGGGACAGTTTCAAACGGTCACCAATATATAAATCAGGCAATAACAAATGGAGCAGTAGCAATATTACACGATGAAGACATCGAGCCGGTTAATGGGGTAACCTACATCCGAGTTAACCAAGTATCACTTGTTTTGGGGGATGTGGCATCTGCCTTTTATAACCATGCATCTGAATCCTTAATTATTGTAGGCTGCACAGGTACAAACGGCAAAACCACCGTAACCTCACTCCTATTTGATTTGTTCAATCAGCTTGGTTATAAATGTGGTTTAATCTCAACGGTTGAATACAGAATAGGAGAAGAAATTTTCCCAAGTACGCATACCACCCCAGACGCCGTTTCATTGCACCGATTGTTCAATGAAATGTTAGAAGCAGGCTGTACACACTGTTTTATGGAAGTGAGCTCTCATGCTATACACCAAAACCGAATCTCTGGAATTCAATTTGATGCTGGAATATTCACCAATATTACACATGATCATTTAGACTATCATGAAACATTCGACAACTATTTAAAAGTAAAACAGCAATTTTTTAGTCAACTATCTAACAATGCGTTTTGTGTTACCAACCGCGATGACCGCAACGGGTTGATCATGGTCCAAAATACAAAGGCCACTAAATATTCTTACAGCTTACATGGCATAGCGGATTTTAATGCCAAGATTATTGAAAGCGATTTCAATGGAATGCTCCTAAGAATATCAAACAGAGACATTTGGACTTCACTTGTTGGAAAGTTTAATGCCTCTAACTTATTGGCAGTTTACGCCGTTGCCTTCTTATTGCTTGAAGGTGAAGAAGGTATTGATGTAGCCATCAGCGCATTGAAACGAGTAAGCGGACGATTCGAGACCATTGCCGGTCCTTTGAATAAAGTAGCGCTCATAGATTACGCCCATACGCCTGATGCCTTAGAAAATGTAATTAACACCATCAACGACATTAGAAAAAAAGAATCCAGTTTAATTACTGTAGTTGGCTGTGGTGGTAATCGAGATATTCAAAAAAGACCTAAAATGGGAGAACTCGCCGCTAAATTAAGTGATAGGGTAATTTTCACTAGTGATAATCCTAGAAATGAAGATCCGAATGCAATTATAGACCAAATGTATTCTGGCGTGCAGCCTCAAGATTACAAACGCGTACTAAAAATTACAGATAGAGCAGAAGCCATTAAAACAGCCATTTTGCTTTCGCAACCAGGTGATATTATACTCATTGCTGGAAAAGGACATGAAACCTATCAAGAAATTAATGGTGTTAAACACGACTTCGATGACAGGCAAATTACTTACCAATTTTTTAAGACTTTATAAACGATGTTATACTATATTTTTAAATATTTAGACGAAATGGGATACTCTGGTGCTGGAGTATTTAATTTCATTTCGTTTAGGGCATCCATTGCCGGCATATCCGCTTTGTTAATTGCACTGGTTGCAGGTAAAAAAATCATTGCTATGCTTCAAAAGCAGCAAATTGGTGAAACCATCCGTGATTTAGGCCTAGAGGGACAAATGCAAAAAAAAGGCACTCCTACCATGGGCGGAGTGATTATAATATTAGCCATAATAATTCCAACTTTATTATTTGCAAAAATCACAAATATTTATGTCATATTAATGATTATAAGCACATTGTGGATGGGTATTATTGGTGGAATTGATGATTATATCAAAGTTTTTAAGAAAAACAAAGAAGGCATGAAGGCCACCAGTAAATTGATTGGACAACTCATGTTGGGAATAATCATAGCCATTACAATTGATCATACACACAACTTAAATCACATTCCGCTTGAAACAAATTTGCCTATTTCGAAACTTCGCTTAAACTATTCAGAACTATTGCCTGGCGAAGGAAATACCTGGCTCATTTATGTTCCCATTATCATATTTATCTGTATGGCCGTTACCAATGCCGTAAACTTAACGGATGGCATTGATGGGTTGGCAGCTGGAACAACAGCAATTGTAGGTGCTGGACTTGGTGTTATGGCTTATGCCACTGGTAACGTTAAATTTTCAAGTTATTTAAATATCATTTATGTGCCTCAAAGTGGTGAAGTGGTAATTTTCATGGCCTCATTGATTGGCGCTTGTTTGGGTTTTTTATGGTACAACGGATTTCCAGCCCAAGTATTTATGGGTGATACTGGAAGTATGGCTTTGGGTGGTGCTATTGCCGCAGTAGCTATTATTATAAAAATGGAGCTACTTCTGCCCATTTTGTGCGGCATTTTCTTGGCTGAAAGCTTTTCAGTCATCCTTCAAGTTTCATATTTTAAATACACAAAGAAAAAATTTGGTGAAGGGAAACGCATTTTTCTCATGTCGCCATTGCACCATCATTACCAAAAAAAGGGAATTCCAGAAAGTAAAATCACGCTTCGCTTTTGGTTAATAACCGTAATTCTTGTTTTAGCAACTTTTGCATTGATTAAACTACGTTGAAGAAAAAACTTGTCATATTGGGAGCAGGAGAAAGTGGCACTGGTGCTGCGATTCTTGGTATGGTGCAACACTTTGAAGTGTTTGTATCAGACCATTCCCATATTGACGAGAAATACAAAAATGAATTAAATGAATATTCCATAATTTGGGAAGAAGGCCAACATAGCTTAGATAAAATATTGCAAGCAGATGTGGTTGTTAAAAGTCCTGGCATACCCGATACCATTTCTTTAATTCAGAAAATAAAACAAGCCAATATTGAAATTATATCAGAAATAGAATTCGCCAGTAGATATACCGATGCTGTATTAATAGCTATTAGTGGCACAAATGGCAAAACCACCACTACCAGCTTGGCCTATCATATCCTAAAGAATGCAGGTTTGAATGTTGGCCTTGGCGGTAACATTGGCAAATCCTTCGCCCGACAGGTTGCACTAGAAAATTTCGATTACTATGTATTAGAAATAAGCAGCTTTCAGTTGGATGGCAATAAATCAATTCGTTTTCATATTGCTTGCTTAACCAACATTACACCCGATCATTTAGACCGCTACGAAAACAACATCGACAACTATATCGCCAGCAAATTTAGATTAACCTTAAATCAAACAAACGAAGATTACTTCATCTATTGTGCCGACGATGAACTTACAAAAATTGGCCTGAAAAAGCATCCATTTCAATCAAATTTAGTTCCCTTTTCTTTAGTAGAAGAACCTGTATTTGGATCATA
>CAMAQS010000075.1 GCA_945860565.1 Chitinophaga pinensis
GTTAAGCATATTTCTATTTTTTGATCTTGGTTAATCGTGTAATTGTATTTAGGATTGATGGAAGTTGAATCTCTGTTTCCATCTCCAAAATGCCAAATAAATTTGATAGCATTTTTGCTATTTTGAAAGTATTGTATTGTAGGTAAGTCTGTGGTATCCAAATCAAACAAAGCTTCAAGCCCAGTGTTTTTCAATTCAATTTCAATGATTGAATCGCAACCATTTTGTGCCATTAAAGTATCTGTGATCTTATAAGGTGCTCGGAAATTACTGCCATTGTAAGAATAGGATTGGTTTTTGCATAATGTGAATTGTTTAAAATTTGATTTTAATGGTAAAAACACAATGTTACGGACCACTACAGAATCACAACCCCACATTGAGACATTTCGATCAAAGTGCTGGGTATCGGTGGTGTAATATTGGCCAGAAAATCTTAAAGTATCCCCGCTACATGCTGAATATTTTACCGTATATTGGGTGTCTTTATGAACCCGCAGTGTGGTATTAATTATAGAATCACAGTTTGAGAAGTCTTTTAAAGTATCCGAATAATTACCAGATTTGAAATAAATATTGGAGCCAATTACGAGACTGTCGCCTGAACAAATGTCTACCGTTTGAATTCGCTTGGATCCCTTGAACACGGCGTTTCTAAATACGATAGAATCGCAACCATTTATTTGACTAAATGTGTCAATATAAAGTCCAGTTTCATAAATTCGTCGTTTTGGAAATCTCAAGGTGTCTCCAGTACAGACTTGATAATTTTGACTATCTAGTAAAATTTTATTAAATACTAATTTATAATGAACTATTGAATCACAACCATTTACATTTTGCAAAATTTCCGAAAAGGCTGTATCTTTTGTAAAAGATTTGTTTCGAATTGTAAAGACTTCATTTGCACACAAAGTCTCTTCAGTAAGAGTTGTATCTTTTCTTTTTGCAATAAATACAACTTTTTGATAGGGTCCATTACACTCATAATTTTGGGTTACCATCAGCTCAATGGAATCAATTAAGTTGCGAATTTTAAAGGTATCTTTTTGTCCAATTTTTCTATTTATTACCCGTAAAACGGAATCAGTATTGCCCTTTTTTAGACTCCATTTAAATGTATAATTCTCGCTAGTATCACCTTCTTTTACCATGCCAATATAGTCCCCTTCACACTTAGGATACATGCTTGTATCCAAAACAAATGAATTTTTAATACATGTGAATGGATTCATCACAGAACCGACAAAACTATCCCCAGAAACAAACAATCTTCCAGTATTGGGATTTAAGCGAACATCTATAGTAGATCGAGAAGAATTTTGTAACATTTGAATACTGGTATCAAAATGGAATTTTTTACCATCAAAGCTAAAAATCAACAATTTGGTACTATCGCCGCCTAAAAAGATATGATTGCATTCATCTACGGCTATACCAGATTGACCCAAATGGCCACGAAGACCATTGTGATATGGGATTGAGTCCGCACAAATGATTTTACCGACTATTTTATCTATGGCTAAAATCACCTTGCCGTCATAGATGAAGGCATATTTAGAGTTTAAGGCCAAACAATTATTCCGGTTTGTTAAGGTTTCAAAATCTGATAAATTTGGATAATTCTTAGCTTCAATAAAATTTAAATAATTTGAAAGATCCACGTCAAATATTTTCTTTGTTAAACCATTAGTGAGTTGAATAAATTGGACTACTAATTTGTTTCCCATGTTTTTCCAAGTTCCCGTTAATGTATCATATTTTTGAATTCTCTGAATAAAATTTATTAGACTATATAGATTGTGATGTTTATCCATTGAGGATACAATGACATCTTGTGCTTTAGACAGTGAATCACCTGTAGCGTTTAATAATGAGATTTTTGTTGAGTCGTTGTTTTGGTCTATTGAAATAAAATTGAAATAATCTATGGTTCCTCCACTTCCTAGAATTATTGAATGAGATGTACAGTCTAAATTAATATCCCATAATTCAGGTGATTGTCGATTGGATTTGGTTAAAAACCCAGTGTAGTTTCCATCTAAGTCAATTTTTACTAAACGCGGACCATTAATCATATCCAATCCTGGACCTATTAATATATTCGACTTAATTCGATCAATGAAAAAAGCACCAGGAGTTGGATAGTCAGGATGGCTTGAATACCAATCAATTGACGGTATTTGCCCTGAAAATATCCATAATAAATTACCTTGTTTATCAAATTTGGCTATTTGCGGATACAATAAACAGGCGCTCATGAGATATACATTGTCATCTTTATCATAATCGCTCATAATCACCATATTGGAAAAGTCTTTCCATTGTTTGTATTTTGTTTGAGCGATTTTTAATTTATCAACCCGTTTGATATAAGGGTCAATTATATATGTTTCTTCTAGAGTGTGAAGGTCTAAATTAAACCCAAATCCATTTTGGGTTAACTTATAAGTACAAGGAATTTCTTTATTGTTTTGTGAAGTTGTTTTTAGTCCATGCTCTTTTAATTCAAATAGTGATTTATTTATTACAATTTCTTTCTGCTCAATTCTAATATTAGGCCGAACTTCACTATCATAATTTATTCTTATCTGCTCGGGATTTGCGCCTGGGTGCAAAATAAAACTATACTTTATGAGTCCCAATTCACTATTTCCAATTTCATAAACCACATCAATATTTGGATAAATATTTAAAAATTTCACGGTTTTATAACCGAAGGAATTCAATTCTTTGGGTCCATAAGTCCAGTAATGATTTGATTTATTTTCTAACTGTACTTTTGCATTGGGATTTGTTCCAAGCAGTTTAAATTCAATTGATTCAGTATGTATTTTTCGACTTTTCTTTTTCTTTTCTTCTGTTTTTGAATCAAAAGGGACATTTGTTTCTAAATAATTTACTTCCCATTTGAAGCCAGATCCATTATTGTTTAAAAAACATTATCTACTCCAGTCCACAAAACAAAGTTTGAATAATTCTTTTGTTTATCCAATTGTCCTTTGTTTTCGATAAAATATAAATTGTCAAAAGGATTTAAATTCACATTAATTTCCTGTCCACTCAAGGAGCCAAAAAGCAGGAAAGTAAAATTATAGAATAAAAAAAATCTCATTTGAAAAAAATGCCATTCAGCACAATCATTAGCCCATAAAAGCGAAGTTAAACTATTTGGGCAATTTTTAAGTAATTAATAATAAACAGTTATCAAATAATCACATAATCCGGATGGATCAGCTCCAATAGTTGCCGAAAATTGTGCATTGCAAATGTTCCTGTAAAAATCCACCTACCGAATTAGCTCTAAAGCGGCTTCCATAGTGATTAGATTTCTTTTTGGCCCTTTGATTTTTTGTATTCAAAGACCTAATCGACAAAAGTATTTTTTTTTGTTTTCGGGGGATGTGAAACTTTGGTCCAAAACAGAAATGTCGGATTTGATATTTTGTCGATTCTTAAGTTTATTTGGTTGATTATTCTTGCTTAATAATTGATAGCCCCAACCGATTTTTGTAATTTTGCAGAAGAAAATGAATCAACCATTAAATTCCACAGTTCAAAATTTGAGCAGTGATCAAATTTTAGATTTCAAAGAAATAGTTTCGGAAGCCCTTAATTATGCTGATTATCGCGCTCATGTAAATGATTTGGTGATTGAAGGTAAAACAACAGGAGATAACCAAGAAGAAAGGCTCATAGAATTTACTAAATTGAATGTGCACAGAATGAATCGATTAGATAAAACGCTTTCTGTGGATGCTGATTTAGTAGAGCAATTCGGTAACATGCGCAATAAATATGTGTTTTTATTAATTGGTGATGCTTGGTGTGGCGATTGTGCCCAAATTTTGCCAGTATTGGAGAAGATAGCCCATGCTTCAGAGGGTAAAATTGAGATGTCAATCATTTCTAGGGATACTTTTCCGCATTTAATAGAAGCGTTTCAAACCAATGGAGCCAATGCTGTTCCAAAATTATTGGTGTTTGATGTAGCCAAGGATAATGTATTAACTACGTGGGGACCAAGACCAAAACCAGGTCAAGCCATAATGTTGAATTGGAAAGCAAATATGGATACCATTACTTGGGAGGATTTTGAGAAAGATTTGCATTTATGGTACACTAAAGATAAAGGGAATGCCATATTAAGTGAAATTTCAGAATTGTTGAAAGAGTTAGAATCATAGTTTGTTTTAGACAAAAATTAGACAGTCGCTTGGAGTTGTGCTGTTTTGTGAATTACCTTTGGACCGAATTAGCGATGAATTCATTTGCTTTCTGAGGTTTAAATGACACATGCCTTTAAATGAGTGGATTGTAGTTCACTTTTTGCTCAAAAATGTTATGATTCCAAATGATTTGGTATTTTTGGCACAGAATTTGTTAATGTTAATCCAAATAGAATATTTAAAATTAAGATTATGAAAAAACTAACTATACTTTTCGCCCTTATCTTCGCTTCTTTCGGAGCCACTTTTGCACAAGCTCCTATAAGTGGTGCTGTATTCGCGACTAATCCAGCTCGTTACGACGGACAAAAAGTTACCGTTAAAAACTTACAGTTGGATTTAACTAAAAATTCAGCTTCTAAAACCGGTGCTGTTGCTCCAGTTGCTGTTTCACCAGCAGGTGGTTCTTTAACAGGTGCTCCTATTGCTCCTGGTCAAAATGGCTCAGGTTCTTTGGTAGCCCGTTGCAATCCCCCAAGAGGATTCAAAGAATTAAACGTGGCTTTCATTGAAAAACCAGACTACCACGCTTGTTTCTTTATGAGTGAAGCAATGTACAATCAATTAATGAAAGAAACTGCGGGTAAAACCAAAGTAGATATTCAACTTACTTACCGCGGAGACAGCAAATTGGGTTACTCAGTAACATTCTATCGCTTAGGTAAATAATTAAAAACTTTAACAAACTATAAAAGGCTGCCCCAAAAGGGCAGCCTTTTTCTTTATGTGGTTCTGAGAAAATAGGGCATTTCGACTCCGCTCAATGACCTATTTTCTCAATTTAATGACCTTTTAATCTTGTATCGTATGGGTCGTTGAGCGGAGTCGAAACGCCCCTTTATTGAGCTAAATCGAAATAACAAGGTTGTTGAGCTTTCAGAAATTAGTGGAGTCGAAATAGGGCATTTCGACTCCGCTCAATGACCTATTTCGGAGTCGAAACGCCTGTTTTATTGAGCTATTTTTTCTTGTATCGTATGGGTCGTTGAGCGGAGTCGAAAAACCCCTTTAATTGAGCTAAATCGAAATAACAAGGTTGTTAAGCTTCCAGAAATTAGTGGAGTCGAAATAGGGCATTTCGACTCCGCTCAATGACCTATTTCTTAGTAAACGCCCCTTTAACTGAGCTAAATCGAAATAACAAGGTTGTAGAGCTTTCAGAAATTTGTGGAGTCGAAATAGGGCATTTCGACTCCGCTCAATGACCTATTTCTTAGTAAACGCCCCTTTGATTGAGCTAAATTAAAGCAACATGGATATTTTAATATTTGCACCATAAAAGGTAGTTGAGCTTGTCGAAACTAGCGGAGTCGAAACGCCCCCTAATCTTACTGATTTACAATTACTTCTTCACCCGATTTTACTGTATAATGCACACCATTTACCTGAATTTGGATTGATTTATCACCTAAATTTTCTATGGTGGTTTTCGATTTTTCAACCGATACGCGTATGGGTTGGTTCAATAACAAAATGTTAAATTGATATCCCTCCCATTGTGGCGGACAAACAGGACGTATACTCAATTCTTGGTTTTTAATCCTCAATCCCCCGAAACCTTGAACAATACTCAAATAACTTCCAGCCATTGAGGTAATGTGAAGCCCGTCTTCGGTGTCATTGTTGTAGTTGTCTAAGTCTAATCTCGCGGTACGCACATACATTTCGTAAGCCTTATCGAAGTTACCGATTTTAGCAGCCAAGATAGAGTGAACACAAGGACTCAACGAGCTTTCATGGACGGTGAATTGTTCATAGAACTCAAAATTCCGGAGATGGGTATCTTCGTCAAAATCATCCTCAAAAAAATACAATCCCTGTAAAACGTCGGCTTGCTTGATGTAAACACTGCGTAAAATTCTATCCCAACTCCATTTCTGGTTTAAAGGTCTATGTTCTTCCGCAAGTTTGGCAACTGGCAGCAGAGATTTTTCCATGAAACCATCGTGCTGAACAAATACATTGTATTCCTTGTCGTATGGGAAATACATATTTTGTTGGATATGGCTCCATTGTGCGGTCTCATCTACCAACTCAAAAGCAGTCTTTTTGGCGATTTTTGCAAAACTTTCTGGGTTGGATAAATGCATTTTTTGCGCCATTTCGGTGGTGTATTTTAAACACCACATGGCAATATAAGAGGTATACCAGTTATTGTTAACGTTGTTTTCGTACTCGTTTGGTCCAGTAACACCGTGCATTTCAAAGCGTTTTTGTTTTTCGCTCCAGTGCACACGTTGTGCCCAAAACCTAGATATCCCGAGCAGAACTTCAAATCCCCCCTCAAACAAATAGTGGGTATCTGCTGTGTGTTCTATATAATTGTAAATGGCATAAGCTATGGCGCCATTTCTATGGATTTCTTCAAAGGTAATTTCCCATTCGTTGTGACATTCCTCGCCATTCATGGTTACCATGGGGTAGAGGGCAGCTCCGTTGTTAAATCCTAGCTTTGCAGCATTTTCAATGGCCTTGTCTAATTGTTTATATCGGTAAACCAATAGCTGTTTTGAAATGGCAGAATCGCTGGAAACCAAGTAAAACGGAATGCAATAGGCTTCAGTATCCCAATAAGTAGAACCACCGTATTTTTCACCGGTAAATCCTTTTGGACCAATATTCAATCGTGGATCATCGCCGCAATACGTTTGGTTCAATTGGTAAATGTTAAACCGCACTGCTTGCTGTGCCGACACATCGCCTTGAATGACTACATCGCTGGTTTTCCATTTCTCTCTCCATGCATTTGCACTCATTTCAAAATGCGCATCGAATCCACTTGCAGCCATTTTTTGGAGGGATTTTTTGCCGTGCACCAAAACCGCATCGTCGGTATGATTGAAATTGCTACTTGTGATAACGTGTTTTACAAATCGGATGGTTTTATTGGCAGAAGTGGGGATGTGATAGGTTGTTTTGCACTGTTTTTCAGAATGGAAATGGTCTGATTTCGGATGGATTTTTTGTCCATCTTCAAATATTTCGCATTTAGCAGAAGTGCCAACAATCCAATTTAATTTATTTGTTTTGGCTAAAATATGCAATTCATCGCCAAAACTTTCACTTTGAATGCCATCCCAAAATTTTTCATTGTAGTTGCTGTCTTTGTTGGAAATGTCTGCATCCAGATAATTAATCAATTCAATGTTACAGTCAGAATCTGTAGTTAGAGAATAACTTAAAGCACTATATTCTTTATTAATGAGTGAGTAAAATCGTTTGCTTTCTATACGAACTTCTATGCCATTTTGCAGTTTTACCGTGCATTTACGGTACAAACAGCCATTTTCCATATCGAGTTCACGGTAGAAATCTAAAATGGTACAGGTATTTAAATCAATTTCAGTTCCATCAATGAAAATCATCAATCCACTCCAATAGGTGCTGTTAATGACTTTGGCGAAATATTCAGGATATCCATTTTTCCACCACCCAACACGTGTTTTATCGGGATAATATACACCTCCAACATATGTGCCTTGCAAGGTTTTTCCCGTATAGGTTTCCTCTAAATTGGCACGTTGGCCCATCATTCCGTTGCCGATGCTAAAAACACTTTCGGCAATTTCATTCATAGCAGGTTCGAAACCTTCTTCGATAATTTTCCAAGGATGGGGTTTGAAATATTGAATCATAGAAACAATTAATTATGTAAATGGATAGATTTTAAGCGATTTGCATTTCGAAAGATGCAAAATCGTATTCGCCAAGGTTGGTAACATATTCATCGGCCATTGGCAGGTCTTGAGGAATTCCAACTCCAACAGTGTACATGTTTGCTGATTTTGCGGCTTGTACTCCCGAGCTGCTGTCTTCAAACACGATACAATTTTCAGGTTTAATGTTAATGAGTTTAGCGGCTTCCAAAAATGTTTCTGGATGGGGTTTGCCATTTGTAACGGTGCCAGCATCAACAATTCCATGAAAAGTATGTAACAAACCGACTTTTTGCAATACCAGACGCGCATTTTTGCTTGCTGATCCTAGTGCTAGGGGAATTCTTTTGATTGCACAACGTTGAAAAAACTCACGCACACCGGGTAAAACCGATTCTTCGCTCATGGTGTCAACCAATTTTAGGTACCAATCGTTTTTTCTAACTAAATCGGCTTCAAATTTGGAAGCATCGATTGAAACATTGGCTTTTTCTAATATATATCGCAACGAATCCGCTCTTGAAACGCCTTTTAGTGCTTCATTGTCGGAATGTGTTAATTCGTAATTGTATTCTTCGGCCAATTGTTTCCAAGCTAAATAATGGAAATAGGCAGTATCGCAAATTACACCGTCTAGGTCGAGAATAATGCCTTTTTTCATGCAGTGATATGTAACTTCTTTAGATGAAATTCCACTAGATTAATTACTGGTTCAGACGTAATTACACCTATATTTAAACGGTGAATTTTGCATGCTTCTCTTAATAAATCTTGAAAATGGTAAGCCACTGAACCTACAAAATGTACTGGGATGTCTTTGTGGTGTTCGTATTTCCAAATGTGTATGTTAATGAACTTACTAAAGCCATTGTAGATAAAGTCTCTTACCCATTTGTTTTCGCGGTTATCGCTAAGAAAGCGCATAAACGAGGCTAGGTAAACATTTGGATTTGGCTGATTATAAACCGCTTCAAAGATACTTTCTTTGGTTAAGTTGTATTTGTCGATTAGACCTTGGTGGATTTTAGCTGGTAATTCTACGTATAAAAACATGCGCAGCAATTCTTTTCCATAAAATGTTCCGCCTGCTTCATCCCCCAAAATAAATCCCAATGCCGGAACTTCTTCATGAATTTCTGTTCCATCAAAATAACAACTGTTCGAGCCAGTACCTAAAATACAAGAAATTCCAGGTTGGTCTCCACATGTTGCATATACTGCACCAGTAAGATCGTGGTCTACTGTGATTTTGGCGTTGGTGAAAATTTTGGATAAAGCTTCTTTAACAATGTTATTGCGGCTTTCGTGACTTGCTCCTGCACCATAAAAGAAGAGATGTTCTACCAATGGAGCGGTATTTGTCAAATCTTTGTTTTTGCGAATTTCAGACTCTATTAATTCGGCGGTATGGAAAAAGGGGTTGAATCCCATCGTGTGAAACGAAAGTCGGTTTTCACCTCCATCGGTAAAAATCCAATCGCATTTTGTGCTTCCACTGTCGGCTACAAGTAACATATATAATTTTATTAAAGATTGTTAGGTTTGTTTCAGGGTGCAATATAGTAAAAAACTAATTAGTGTCAAATAAACACTTATTGTTTTTCTAACATTTCTTTAGTTTTAAAAATTGCAATGGCTAATATAAGCGGAAAGTCCACAACTTATTGTATATTTTACATTAATTATTTTACAGTTTTTGTAGAACTTTTTGCAATCGCGACAATGGATTTTGAAGACAATTGTAAAAAAATAATACCTTTGCGGCTGCGCTATGAGTATTCATGCATCAGTAAATCCCCACGTGTCCACCGACTGTGTTATTTTTGGTTTCAACCAAGATACCCTTCGTCTGTTGCTGATACGGCGCAACATCCCCAATAAAATCACAGAAGTAAACGACATCCACTACGCATTGCCGGGTGATTTGGTGCGCGACGATGAGAATTTAGATACAGCTGCAAACCGTGTATTGGCGGAGCTTACTGGTTTAAAGGGCATTTATCTGGAGCAGTTTCATGCCTTTGGAGATCCTTTACGTATTGCCAAACAAAAGGATAGAAGTTGGTTAGAGAGTGTTAGACAGAACCCAGAAGCACGGGTAATTACTGTGGCTTACATGGCCTTGATTGATTCTAACAAGGCAGTTTTACAGCCAGGTTCTTTTTCGAAAGAAGCGGTTTGGGTTCCCATACACGAAGTACCAGAATTGGCTTTTGACCACAATGAAATATTCGAGAATGCACTTATCGCTTTACGTGAAATGGTACAATTACAACCCATTGGATTTGAGTTATTGCCAGAAAAATTCACCATGAGTCAATTGCAATCGTTGTATGAAACCATTTTAGAGCGCGATTTGGACAAGCGCAATTTCCGCAGAAAAATGTTGAATAGCGGCGTTTTGATTCCCCTATCGGAAAAACAAATTGGGGTAAGCAACAAACCAGCACGGTTTTATAAGTTTAACCGAGAAATTTCGGATACGCGTAACGAAAATGGCATTCTGAATCTGAGAATGGACGGTAGCTTCAACTTGTTTGGTTGATAATGATTTAATTTTCAATCATTTATTTCGTTTGTAG
>CAMAQS010000076.1 GCA_945860565.1 Chitinophaga pinensis
CCAAGAATGATGTAAAGTAAAGTCGAAAACATTGGTTTTGATTTGAAAATTAGAGCATAAATCAATGAACTTATCCCAAATAGTACTTGCAAAATTATCAATTGACTCCCTGTTAACGCAGAACCAATTAAATCTACATTTAAACCATTGATTTGCTTTAAAACGTCGATTGTTTCATTAAAGTGGTACAGTAAAATTGAACACAAAACCATTATCCCCCATAACATGCTGTGTATACCCTGTTTATAATTCCATTCTTTAAAATCAGCCTGCCCAAAATGCCAAGCAGAAAACAAAATGAAAACAAGTAAAGCCAATTCAGGCAATACCAACCACAATAAACCCAACAAACTTCCTTTTAACAGATAAACAATGATGAACTTTACAAAATGTTCTTTAGATGGAAGTATATTGGTCGCTAAATGATCTAAGGCACCATGAGAGAGTCCAACGCTTAAAAAATAAATGCCCAATATTGCCCAAGGAATTCCATCTAATTTTAGGGCAAATAAAATTAAAAACGCAATAGTTGAAAAAGCCGCTAAGTAGGTGGGTGAAAGATTCCTAAAACGATGAAATAATTCTTTGAATGCTGCATTTAAAAAAAGCAATATGGGTAATTTAGAGAATATTTTTAATTCTTGATTTATGGATGAATTTTCACTTAAAAATGTAAATACTTTATAGATGGGTATTTTATTGAATAAATTTCTAAATATCTTCTCTCCATTTTGAGGTGTTTCATCTAAAATCTTAAGCAACAAATTATCGTAAAATTTAAAACGTGGTCGTTTTTGTTTCCTGCTATGTGATTCATTGTTAATCAAAGCTTGTACTTGTATTTCGGCATCTATGATCATATTGTGAAAAGCATACCCAGTAGTTGGTTTAATCATGTTGGCTTTTGCTCCGGTTACAACCCAATTATCACCATAATTGTCATTTTTAATTTCAACAGAAGACATTGGAATCACTCCTTTTTCCTTGTCTATCAACTGGTAAGAAAATTCATATTTAGACAAATAATCTGTCAAAATTTCATTCGCTTCGGATTCTGTAATTTTTTCCTTTCCAAAACGTGTTACCTCAAACAATGCGGTATTATTGGTAAATGGAAGTACATACATAAACTGGCAATAGTTATTCTGAGGGATGTTGAAATCCATCATTACCATAGAAGAAGTATCAAATTCCGCTCCTTGAGTTTTAATTTCCCACCCATAAAAAGACTGCAATAAGTGGCTTTCATAATTTTTGGCAATTTTGAATTGCGGAGGTCTACTGTCAAAAACTTTATTGGCACTTATGGTTGTATTTCCTAGAGCTATCTCAAAGCCATCTGAACCATTTTTAGGATTACCAGAATAATTCAATGGGTAATATACAAATCCCAATTCACGATGTAAATCTTTTACTTTATTGTATAAATCAATGCCTCTAATATGATAATAATAATTGGGTGCAATATTCTGAATTTCTCTATCTGCTACCTTAATATTTTGCCATTTAGAAGCAACTAAATCGTTCAAATTTAGTTTTAGCAGCTCTTCTTCTGTTGACCAAAAACAGAAGTTTCGGTCGTTTACCAATTTATCATTGGGCTCAATGATGGCTATTTTTTTATCTATTAATAAATTGTATTGGCGCATTTTCAAAAGCAATAAGCTATTTGCAGCACCCATACCTATAAAAAGGTAATCGAAGGATTTAATAACATTTTCGCCCATACTCTATTGTTAAACCCAGAATATGCGTTAGGCATCATGACGGAGTCCTAATGAATTATGTGGGTTAAAACTCTTCTAAAAAAAAGAAGCCATCTATATAAAATTACATAGATGGCTTCGAATATAAAGGTAAAATTAATCTTCTGATTTTCTACTTAAAGCGTAAATAACCAAACCAAAACCGATTTTGTTAACTGCATCGGCAATGTTATAAACTATATCCATAGCGTGAGAAGCTGCTGCTGGATCTGAAACCAATTGAATTCCAAATAAACCACCAGGAGTTCCTAAGATGTATCCAAGTGGATAAATAGCCCAACCTACCAATACAAACCAACCAAGAACTCTTGTTGCCTTTGCAACTTGAGTACCAGCAGTTTTTGAAAGTTGTGCAACTTCACCAAACCAAACTAGGTAAACAATATAGAAATAAGCTGCTCCAGAAATTACTCCCCAAAGTACACTATTGCCTCTGTCTATTGTTTCTCCAAAATAACCTGTAACCAACATTACCAATGAGGCAAAAATTAGTTTCCACAATAATCCGATTTTAGCTCCTGCTTTTTTGGTGATAAGATAAAACTCAACACACATCAAAGGCACTGTTAAAATCCAATCTACATACCTGAAAAATGTTGGCGAATCGCCAGTTGCTAGATTGTAGCCTCTCATGTAATAATAATGAACTGCTGCAATAAAAGTAATCAACCCTGATACTAAAACAGACGTACGCCATTTTGGAGACGTATTGTTTAGTTCAAAGAAGAAAAATACAGATGCGGCCATCATGGCCATGGTTCCGATGAAGAACGTGAATGCGACGTAATTGTCGCTGGCAATTTTTAAATGTTCCATTTTTTGTTTTTTTTGGTTTACCTACATTTAAGGCTTTTCGGTTTCGCCATGTTTTTTAACTGATTTCATCTTCAGCACTTATTCGACAAATCTATATACTTTGTATTAAAATACAAAGCTTTTCACTTTTTGTTTTTGAATTATTTCTAAGAATACAAACCAAAAAAATGATAGAAAATACGACTAAAGCGCAATAAAATCAGCTGTAGGCATTATGCAAAAGAGAGAAAAAACAGTATATTACGCCTCCTTTTTGTTTATTCTTTACACACAGAAGTTCTACAAAATGGCAATTTAATTCCCCAATAATTAAAAAGTGCGCTTTTCTTATACGAACAAGCTGAAACAATTCAACCCTTTTAAATTAAATTGTACCGTATTTCACCAAAATGGCCATTTGACCAGCATGGTAAGCAGTGTGCGATACAATTCTGCCAAAAGCCTCTGCTTTGGTTTTTGTACCAAATTCTTTGGTGGTAATTTCGCTTTCCCAATCGGAATTCTGTTGTTTTTCAACGACCAATTTTAATGTTTCAAATGAAGATAAAACGTATTCTTTTAAGGCTAGCATATTTGTCCACTCTCCTGTATCGTATTTATCTATAACGGTTCTGGCAGAAACGTTCACTTCGTGCGCGCCAAATACATTCTTCGCAAAAAGCAATTCTACATCACCAATATGTCTAATTAAGAATCCTACCGAATTTGTGCTGAGCTGCAACTTTTTCTTTAAATCCTCTTCAGATATGGCGTTTATTTGATTCGAAAATCGAGTTCTAGCCTCAAACCAAAGTTCAAGAAGCAATTGTGTTTGTGTTTTCATAAATAGATTTAAAATAAATGCCGCCTGGTCAAAAATAAAATGCCCATTTTCAATCATTCCGCATCTAAAATTACGCACAAAATGTTTCCCATCCTAATCAACCCATACATACTTTTTAGTTACACCGTTTAGTTTGGAAGATCCCTTCATGGCTGCATTCAATAATAGGTTCAAGGTTAACCATGTTATGAATTGAACTTTTAGATTTGATGCGCCCGAAAGCCTAAATAGTTTTGTTCTTTTTGGGGGATTAAAGTAAGTGAGTACATTGTGATTGATAAAATATCTCACATTACGCCGTCAAATTTACCGTTATCAGAGGTTTCATTCCATTGCAGAATTTCGGTTAAAAAAAATTCCACCCCTAATTTAACATTCTCTTCTATTGTGTCTGTTTTATTTGCTAAAATTCCAAGCCAATCCCAATTTTGACCTAATGTTTCCGCCAGCAAAATCCGCGTTCACATAAGGCGACAATTCAAAAACAACCTGCAAATTCTTCAATTGTTTCAGCGGCTTTATCCTCGCTCCGAAATCCAAAAAACTTCCATTCACAATGGGCAAATTAGAAAATGCATATATCGGATTGAAAGCAATTCCTGCCCCCACATAATAATTTACAGATTCCCTTCGCTTGAAGTTCCATTTTGGCGAAATTTCCATATTTAAATTGCTGCTAAACGAATTCGTTTCCAATTTATAATCCAACCAAACCGCTTTTTCAGTATTTGTACTTAAAGACACAACCGATTGAAAAGGGAAATACCCCACCGCAACTTGAGAATATCCATTTTGGAATAGGGTTAAAATAACAATGGCTAAAATTCTAATTTTCATAGTGTTTCTAATAATTTGCAATAAGCAGGTTTGGGCACATAATTTTGATCATACAATAATGGATAATCTTCTCTATTGTAATACGACGGTATCCATGAATCTCTGTCGCTCACACCCCAAAAAGTAATGCCATACTGGTATTTGGTGGGAATTTGTTTATAGTTCAGTACAATTTTCCCCAGATAATCTGCTTGTTTTTGAAACAGGGAAATGTCTGCTTCGATGTCTTTGCCCAGCAAATTCACTGAAATATCCAATTCAGACAAATGAAGCTTATAATGGTTGTCTGTGACACATTTAAAAGATTCTGCCAACTGTGCCGGCTCCGGAAATGAAATTCCTACATGCATTTGCAAACCAATGCCATCTACCTTCACTCCTCTTCGACGAAGGTTATTTAAATAATTCAATGCACTTTTTCTTTTTGAGGGATTTGATTCCAAATTGTAATCAGAATAAAACAATATGGCCTCAGGATCCGCTTCATGTGCATATCGAAATGCTTTTTCGATGTATTGGTTGCCTAATTTTTGCCTCCAAATGCTGTTTCTTAGCGTTCCATCCTCATTAAAGGCCTCATTCACCACATCCCAGGCCTTTACTCTGCCCTTAAAATGTTTTACTATGGTTTGGATGTGTTCTTTGAACAGATTTTCCCAATCTTGTTCGCTACCCTGAAAATCGATAATCCATTGTAGCAATTGAGAATGCCAGATTAAAGTATGTCCATGAATTCGTTTATTGTTGGCAACACAGAAGTCGGCAAGTGCATCGGCTTCAGTCCAGTTAAAAAAACCTTCTGCTGGATGCAAATTATCTGCTTTGAATATATTCTCTGCCGTGAAGCTGTTAAATTGTTTTTCGGCAATGGATTTATACACTGGATTATTGTTAAATTCATCGACATTAATGGCTACTCCTATTGGAAAATCCGCCTGTTGATACAAAGAACTACTGTCGCTGCAAGTCGACTGCTCTGTAGTGTTGCAGCCGAAATAGCCAACAAACACAAAAACAATGGTCATTATTTTTAACAAAACATCCCTAAACAGTGCAAATTGTTTGTTCAAATCAGACAAAGTTAATTGAATTTTTGCAATGTGAAATGGTGATTTCCTATCCAAATAATAGAAACAATCTCACATCCCCCAAAACAAAAGAAGGACTATATTTGTGACTGAATAAAATCGAACGAAAATCTTTTGCAAAAATCAATAAATTCAAGTGTTGAGTACACGATTATAACGTGTAATGCGTCTAATCAGTATAGATGGACAAACCAAACGAATTTTGAACTGAAAATTCACCAACAACCAATTGGTTCACAATGTTTTGACCATAAATTCGTTATTTATACACTAAGATAGACATACATAAAAATGCCGAACACACTGCTAATACTCCTTTTTTCAAAGCGTAACAATATAATTTTTAACGCTTTGACATTCGTATTTGCGGTATTTTTTACTCAAACCATTTTCGCTCAAATACCTAAAAACGGGTTGGTGGCCTACTACCCTTTCACGGGTAATGCGAACGATTCCTCCGGAAACGGCTACCACGGCACAACCAGCAATGTCACACTGGTAAAAGATAGATTTGGCCGCAACAACTGCGCCTATTCTTTTTCAGGTAACACCAATTCCAACATCGAAATTCCATCAACGGGTTTAAAAAACAACAATTACTCTTACAGTGTTTGGATAAAAATAAATAGCCTTGGTACAAATGGTTCAAATTCGGCCGTATTTGAGGTGGCACAAGGAGGCAATGCTACAGGTCAAGTTATTTCTGTAGCCAACAATTATTTAGGCACCTCTAAAGGAATTACTGGCGGGGGTTACAATAAAACGACAACTCCTTCCGGTTGGGTTGTGTCAACCAAAACAATCCCCAGCACTAGCCCTTGGTACCATGTGGTGTTTGCCAGAGGCAATGATTTTCAATATTTATACATCGATGGAGTGTTAAACGACAGTTTCAAAACCTCCACTCCATTGCAACCAGAATATGGGAACCCAGTCAAAGCATTTTTTGGAATCCGTTGCAACTCTATACAGCCGTTTAACGGCATCATAGACGACGCCGCTTTATACAATCGAGTTATTACCCCTTGCGAAGTCACTGAATTGTATACCGGAGTTAATCCCAATAACAAACCCAACGGTTTCACCAAAGCCATCTTACACAGAGCCTGTTTAGATAAAGTAAGCGGACAATTGGATTTGAAAATTACACCCTCCAACGATACATTTTCTAAGTTTGTTTTCTATCGGGTTTGGGGAAAAGATAATGCCTCCGGAACTTTTCAGCTTTTGCATGAAGATTTAACCCGCAATAAACAATTGTTTACCCTCTTCCCACCAAGTAAAAAGAAATGGGAATTGTATATCAGCAACCATTGGAATACCTGTTCAGGCACAGACTCATTGATTTCAAATACCTTGTTTGTAGACGATGTTGCTCCATTGTATGTAGAACCCGATAGCGTAAGTATAGACATTCAAACGCAACAAGTTTATGCTGGATGGACATCTCCACCGGTTGCGGATATATTGGGTTACAGCCTATTTAAAGTGGATGCCCTAGGCAACAATCAACTCATCGATGAGAAGAATGTTTTGAATTATACCTTCAATGTAAACACCTTCAATCCACTATCTAGTGGCAATAGATTGGCCATTGCCGCCTATGACAGTTGCCGAAATGGTGGGATAATTTCTAAATACCACTCTCCTATTATATTGTCTTATAAACTGGATAACAATTACTTATGCAATAATTCCATTCGGTTTCAATGGACCAATTATGTGGGCTGGTCGACCGAATCACATTTGCTTATTATAGAAGACGCGGATGCAAATAAAGTGATTGGGAACATCAATCTAAGTGGATTAGAATCATCTTTAGATTGGACTTTACCTTACTTAGGTATGAATATTCGGGTTTATGTGCGTGCGTTTAAGTCTGGAAATGCATCAATTAGCAGTACCTCAAATGTCATAAATACCTATATCTCAAAGGCATCAGACCCTACAACTGCCACCCAATTGGACTGGATAAGTGTAGAATCTGAACCGCAAATTGAGATGATTGGACGCAAAAACATAGGTGACAGTGGCCTACTTTTGTATAGGGATTTAGGCGCAACAAATTGGACTTTGGCAAAGACAATCACAAAAAATACAGTTGATTTCAACTATACTCATTCTGCATCAAACTCATCTAATAAACTGACAGAGTTTGTGTTAAAAAGATTCAATACATGTGGAATAGTCGTAGACAGCAGTGTGATTCAGCGTAATATATTGTTGCAAAAAAGTGGAATAAAAGATTTGGTTTTTACTCCTCATGAGGGATGGAATACTGCGGGATATTCTTATCAGTGCCAATTGGAAGAATTTGACAACGGCTCTTGGAATTCCATTGATACGAAACCGGGAAGTAGTAGTGACTTGTCGTTCACGGCAACAGGTTTTGGCGTGCGTCAGTTTCGGGTAAAAGCTTTAACCAATACACCCATATTCAACTCATTAAACTGGTCAACTTCCAATGTCATTACCCTCGATTTGGGTTTCGACAGCTCTCAACTTGATACATTTTTAATTCCAAATGCCTTTACGCCAGGGGGTAAAAATCCGGTATTTAAAATCAGCAATCCTGCCGTCTTGCCCGGTGAATCCGTATTGTACATTTACAATCGCTGGGGCGAGATTTTCTTTCGCGGCGATGCATTAGTGGGTTGGGATGGTACCGACGGCAAAGGAGTATTGGTAGCCGATGAAACTTATGTTTACATCGTAGAAGCGCGTTACCGCAGAAAAATAAAACGTTTATCCGGCACCATTATGGTGTTTAAATAAATTCTGAAAAATCAGAAAATTCGCTTTAGAGAAGCGACCAATTCCAAGTCTTTAGTATTTAAAAATTTGAACTGGCCATTTCGATAGCGGTGCTCATGGCTATTGCGTTATGGCAATTGTAACAGCATTAAGCTTTATACTCTCTACCCCTCAGCCGCCAAACTCTTTTCAACTTCGTGTATCGCGAACACTGTTTTTATGATAGAATCTGGAGTTACTGATATGGAATCTATGCCGTTTTCGACTAAAAATTGGGCGAAATCAGGGAAATCTGATGGTCCTTGTCCGCAAATTCCCACTTTTGTGCCTGTCTTTTTGCCAACATCCAATAACATCTGAATCATGCGTTTTACCGCCAAATTGCGCTCGTCATACAAATGGGCTACCAACGAAGAATCTCTGTCCAATCCCAACGTTAACTGGGTTAAATCGTTGGAGCCAATGGAGAATCCATCGATGTATTCCGAAAATTCCTCGGCCATCATGACGTTTGAAGGTAATTCAGCCATCAAAAATACTTCCAGTCCGTTTTTACCGCGCTCCAATCCATACTCGTTCATAACGGCCTGAACTTTTACCAACTCTCCTACTGTGCGGCAGAATGGCACCATCACTACTACATTCGAGAGTCCCATTTCTTCCCTCACATACCTTATGGCTTTACATTCCAATCCAAACGCTTCTTTGTATTCCGCTGAATAATACCTTGAAGCACCGCGCCAACCAATCATCGGATTTTCTTCTTTAGGCTCGAAATAACGTCCCCCCAAAAGATTAAAATATTCATTGCTCTTGAAGTCTGAAAATCTTACTATAACCTTATTTGGGTAAAATGCCGCTGCGATTTTTGCAATTCCGTAAGACAATTTTTTTATGAAATAATCCTCCTCATTGGCAAATCCACGGATTTTTTCTTTGATTTCCGCAGATAATTCTGCATCATTCAGCGTATTGTGCTGTAACAAAGCCAAAGGATGTACTTTTATGTAATTATTGATAATGAACTCTTCGCGGGCCAAACCGACACCTTTGTTGGGTAAATTGGCATATCCAAAAGCCATGTTCGGACTGCCCACATTCAACATAATGGGAGTTTTTACTTCGGGTAAATTGCGCATGTCAAATTCTGTGGTTTCGTAGGATATTTCACCATCGTAAACCATGCCCTCATCTCCTTCAGCACACGATATGGTAATGTGTTGATTTTCAGCAATTAATTCAGTCGCATTTCCACAACCTACAATCGCTGGCACACCCATTTCGCGGGCAACAATGGCAGCGTGACAGGTTCTTCCGCCTTTATTTGTGATGATTGCAGAAGCCTTCTTCATGATAGGTTCCCAGTCTGGATCCGTCATATCGGTTACCAACACATCTCCTTCCTTAAATTCGTGTCCCTCAAAAACACGCTTATCCAAAGAAAATAAGATATTGGCCTTACCACTGGCAATTTTATCGCCCACGGCTATCCCTTTCAGAATCAATTGTTCTGCTCTATTTGGATTTGAAATTGTGTATTCAGTAATGGTTCCGGGAGCTTTACGGGAATGGATGGTTTCTGGACGCGCTTGAACAATATAAAGCTGTTTAGTTTGACCGTCTAAAGCCCATTCTACATCCATCGGACACCAATGTCCCTTTAGTTTGGTGTAATAATCTTCAATGTGCACTACCCATCTTGAAAGATGCAATGCCTGTTCATCGGTAATGCAAAAATGATCGCGGGTATGTTTTTCTGTGGGGATGATGCGCACGCGCTCGTCTGGATTTTCACCATACACCATCATGCGGTCTTTGTTGCCCAATTTCTTTTCTATGATCGATGGGAATCCCAAATTTAAAGTGGGTTTATGCACAATAAATTCATCAGGAGAAACCGAACCCTGAACCACCATTTCTCCCAATCCAACTGAACCATTTATAACAACAATATCTTTAAAACCGGATTCTGTATCGAGTGAAAATGCAACACCCGAAGCACCCAAGTCCGAACGAACCATTTTTTGTACCGTAACGGACAATTCGACCGAAAAATGGTCGAATTTAAAATTCTCACGGTAACTAATTGCCCTATCAGTGAACAAAGACGCGAAACAATTACGAACGGCATTAATCAGAACAGCAGGCCCACGGACGTTCAAATAGGTTTCTTGTTGACCAGCAAAAGAAGCGTCTGGCAAATCTTCAGCAGTGGCAGAAGATCTTACCGCTACATCCACATCTTCAAGATTATAGGTAGCCGATAATTTTTGATATTCTTGGATTATCAGTTCTGATAGATCTTTTGGGAAGCGGCTGTTTTGAATCATTTTACGAATGGCCAAACC
>CAMAQS010000077.1 GCA_945860565.1 Chitinophaga pinensis
GTAGAAGCAGAAACCACATTGTAGGCAATTATGCTGTCGCAACCCACTTTATTCACAATGGTATCGTAATAAATACCGGCTGCTTTGAATACTTTATCCTTGTTTGTCGGACAAACTACAAATTTACAAAAGCCCAATGTGCGGTTTGAAAAGCTTGCTTTTCTAATTTTAACGGTATGATATACAAAACTATCACAACCACCCCATGCTTTAAACGTATCAATATACAATCCTGAAGAAGTTACTGTTCTACCCTTGCCTTTGGTAACAACCTGATAACATGCATCGTATGTGTAAAAAGTAGTATCCTTTTTGGTTACCACAACATTAATGGTCATGATACTATCACATCCCACAGAATTTCTAATTTTTTCTTGATATTTACCCGATTTTCTGTAAACCACTTTTCCCGTTGGACTCATCACTGAATCACAAACCAGATAATTAAATGTTGCACTGCTTGCACGTATGATATCAACCGTAATCGTAATTACAGAATCACATCCATTCACAGACATTATGGTATCAGAATACGTTCCAGCTTTAGAAGTAAACCATTTTTTTGATGGTGAAGTATATTTATCACACGCTTTTACGCTTAACTTACCGTAAACTGTAGAATCACAAAAACTCCTGCCAATTACAAAGTTTGATGTAGAGTCTTTCATGGCAAAATTGCCCAGCGCACCGTCATTTCCCAAAGAAGTATTGTCTACCACAGTAGTTACAGAAGTGTTATTTTGATAGGGCTGACCATCTTCATAGGAAAGTTGCAATAACAATCCTGATGTTGTGGGGGGATATTTACGGTACATTCCTTGTTTAATTTGTGCTGCACTGCGCGCATAATCCCAGATACGGGTTTCATCCAAAATACCACCATAACCCGTTGCTGGGTCAACGATCCAAATATTGTCGGATGTGTTTTTATAAGAAATGGTAAAGGTGGCAGCCAATGAATCGTTACATACTCCATCTACATATAACTTCATTTCTGTCCCGTCAAAAGTACCTGCAATGTGATGCCATTTATTGGCGTTTAAGCCACTGCTTTTGGCCAAAGTTTTGGTTGCAGAACCATCGTTTAATTGTAATTCGAGTCCTGCCCCATTTCCAGTTCCAAATCTATAACTGTTTCCTTGATGCCAAATAATAGGGGCACAATTTGCACACGGCGAACTATTGAAATTATCTACATAAATCCATGTTTCCAGTGTTATATAATCTGGTCCACTTAAATCTTTATGACCAGTGATTGGAATGTAATCGTCTATGCCGTCAAAATGAATGGCTCTGTTTTGGCCAAAAGCCGCAACTGTTGTGAAAACAGCAATAAATAATGGTAGAATTTTTTTCATGTTTAGCAAAAATGATTTTTATCAAACTTACTAAATTATTTGACCTTTCAAAACATTATTTGTAATTATTTCATTATTTACCTTATAAATGCAAAAAATCTTTAATCCAATGAATAATTAATAAAACATAACAAAGGAATTAAAATACTAAAAATATCAACTTAAATCATTAGACTTTTTATTGATTTAAGTGAGACCAGAAATTCTCTAAGATAGACCATAAACCCAGCATCTATCACTCCCACAAATCCGTTTGAAATCATCAATCCAGTTCCATAATAAAGGGTTGAACGTAATAAGAACGTATTTTTTTGCCATTTTTCTCTGCTGGAATCCATCTGGGTGATTGTCGAATAACCCGAATGGCTTCTTTTTCGAATTCAGGACAACTTTTACACTGTTCAATGATTCTAATGTCGGAAATTCTTCCATCAACTTCTACTACAAACTGCACCCTAACTCTCCCGCTAATGCCCTCTTCTTGACATCTTACAGGATAACGCATTCGGTCCATTAAATATAGTCTAAATTTAGATTCTCCTCCTGGAAACTGGGCCAGAACTTGTGGGGTGTCAATTTTAGAACTGTCACTTGAAATTGTTAAAATCTGCTTTGCATCAGATGAATTGATTCGACCTTCATTTTGATCCAATTGTCCATTCAAAATGGCTGGAATCAAGACGGAGATACCCAAAAATACATTTAAAAAATACTTTATCCTCATTTTCAATATGAATTTACTCTCTTCTCAATTTTAGTGGAAATGCTTTATAAGATTTGACATTTCCTCCATGTTTTAATTTTGCAGGTATCCATTTACCTGAAGTCAATTCTAATACGCGAATGATTTCATCTTCCATTTCAGGCCATGAGGCACCTTCATTAATTACTTTGAATTCACTTAAACTACCGTCCACCTCTATCGCAAACCCAATGGTCACATCTACATCCATACATCTCTTGGGATACTGCACATTCTGAGCTACGAACTTCAAAAAAGCAGATTCGCCATATTCATACACAGCCTTCACATCGGGCTTTATTGCTTCATCGGATTGTTTCAATACTTCCCCGGAATGTTTAAGCTTTGTATTGGAATTATTGTTGATTGAATCAACCTCTTGAGCCATTGAAGTTTGAAATAGACACCAACAAAAGACTAAAATTGATATTGAACTTATTTTAAATTGCATCATTTATAATCAGAATTCTTAGTTGTATTTAAATGAAAACTAATTGGCATTTCAATATAAGTGCGCACTTTTTTGCCTTTCTGTTTTGCAGGTTTCCATTTTGGGGATTGTTGCATTATCCGGAGGGCTTCTTGATCAAATTCTATACACTCAGAACACCCTGAAACCACCAGAATATTAGACAATGTGCCGTCTGTTTCTACATAAAACCCCACTTTCACTACGCCACTTATACCCGCTTCTTCACACCTTTCTGGAAATAAATACTGCTGAGAGATGTACTCTTTTAATCCCATTTTACCACCTACGAACTCCGCATTCTCTTCACCACTTATTTTTTGGGGGGATAAAAATTCTTGAATGGCAGAATCTGTTTGACCAAATATCATCCCACAAAAAACAAAACAGATTAAGAGTGCGAATATTTTTGGTTTCATTGATTCCATTTTTTCCTAAAAATCAAATGTAAACATATTGATGAAATTTTCAAGGATATTAATTGACGAATGAACTAAAACTCAAGCCCGTCGGTTATACCTTTGAACTATGGAAGAAATTGCACATTTAAATTGGAGATATGCCGTAAAAAAATACTTGCCTGTAAGTATAAATCCCAAAGAGCTCCAACTCATTTTGGAATCAATACGGTTAACTCCCACCTCATTGGGGTTGCAACCATTTAAAGTATTTGTGGTGTCATCCCCCGAACAAAAGCAATTGCTTCTACCCATTTGTAACAATCAATCTCAAGCCAAAGATGCGTCTCACCTACTAATTTTTGCTGCGTATACCAATATTGACGAAGAATTTGTAGGAAATCATATTTCAAATATCGCCATTACTAGAAACCAAGATCCTGAACAGTTGAATGGTTTTAAAAACGGAATCCACCGTTTTATCCAACAGCAAGAACCTTCTGAATTGAAGTTTTGGACAGCCAAACAAACCTATATTGCTTTGGGAATGGCCATGACAACCGCAGCACACATTGGAATTGACAGCACACCAATGGAAGGCTTTAATGTTGAAGCCATGGATGAATTTTTATCCCTCAAAGATCAAAACTTAAGTAGCACATTGGTTTTGACACTCGGACACCGTGACCCCGAAGCCGATAAATTGGCACACTTGCCAAAAGTGCGAAAATCCAATGAAGAACTTTTTGTGTTTTTGTAAACACAAAAACATTGAACTTATCGAAATAGGGCATTTCGATCCCGATAGCTATCGGGACACTCAATGACCTATTTCGGCTCCACTCAATGACCTATTTTTTCTTTTATCGTTTGGGTCGTTGAGCGGAGTCGAAACGCCCCTTTTGTCGAGCGTCCATATTACTATCGAGGGAAGTAATCACCCAGAATTTATCTATTGAAAGAACATGGCACATTCTGTTAAAATTTTAAAGTAAATTGCGCCAAAATGAAAAAACTTTTTAGCACAATTCTTTTCTCATTGGTTTTGTTGAGTTCAAACTTACTCAACGCAAAACACGGCGATTCATTAAGTGTAATCACCCACAATAAAGTACTCATTCAAACCGACCCTTCCAGAGGAAGCACCACCTATCCTGCATGGGGACAGTTTCCCAAAAGTGGAAATTTCCAAAAAGTGTACTGCGAACTCACCTTTCAATGTCCAAACGGAATGACCTGTGGAGAATGGGATTACCTGAACTTTATTCATATTGGCAAACGGAAAGGAACTTACAACGATAGTTTGGGTTGGGAGTTAATGCGATTCATTACACCTTACGGCTTGGGATTTAACAATACATGGAAACATACTTGGAAATTCGACATCACCGATTTTCAATCTCTTTTGAGGGATAGCATAGAAATCAGATACCAACATACCGGCTATGAAGCACGCAATGGCAGAGGTTGGTTGGTTACTCTTAAATTCACGATGTTCGAAGGGCCATCCATACGCGAAGTGCTTGATGTTAAAAAAATGTATACCATCAATGCTCCGTTTGGCGACGATGCCGCATTTGACAATAGCATTCCTGAATTTCAATGGAAATCAGTTGACAATGCAACTACCAGCAGAATTAAAATCATCCAAACAGGACACGGGATGGATCAACCGAGCAACTGTGCCGAATTTTGTCCTAGAGAACGTTATTTGTTTTTGGATGGTAAATATGTAGACACTTCTTTGGTTTGGAGGGATGACTGCGGAAGCAACCCAGTTTACCCACAAAATGGCACTTGGTTGTACGACCGTGCAGCATGGTGTCCAGGACAATCAGTAGACGAATACAATTTCGAATTTAAAGATGTAGGTAGCACCGACCACTCTTTCGACCTAGATATGCAATCTTACACCCGCACTGGAGGCAGTTCTAACTACATGATTAGCTCTTATTTAATCAGTTATGGAAAAACAACCTATAAATCGGATGCCACTTTAGAGGATATATTCAAACCCAGCACACATCCCCAATACAGTAGAATGAATCCCATTTGTAGTGAACCACTTATTCGGGTTAGAAATACTGGAAGCGATACCATATTCAGTTTGGATTTTGAATATGGTGTTAAAAATGGAAAACTTTCAAAACACTATTGGAGTGGCATCATTCCTTTTAATGGCACTGCGGATATTTCACTCCCCTATTTAATGGATTGGACCCCCGTTAGTGAAACGTTCACAGCAAACATCAGCTTGGTAAATGGCAAATCCGATGAAGACTTGTTTAACAATACAATGGAATCTGTAATACCAGCTACCAAAACCAATGTTCTACCAGAAAGGGTGGTGGTATCATTTCGAACAAACAATGCACCCACTGAAAACAGCTATCGTTTTTTAGATGCTGCAGGACACATTATTGTTGAAAAGCGCAATTTCCCAATGGCAAATACGGTGTATCGAGATACTTTTACATTTTATAATGGTTGTTTTACCTTCCATTTTTCTGATACTGGATTGGCCTTTAAGGACTATCCCCTTAACGAAGATGGATTAAATTGGTGGGCAAATACAGGAGATGGCACTGGCAGTATCCAACTTAGACATGCCAGTAATGGAGCGGTAATCAAAACTTTCGCACCTGATTTTGGGACAGACATTCGTTACGATTTTACCGTGGGATATCGTGTGAGTAATGAAACCATCCCTACACAATTTAAGGGCATTAAAGTATATCCAAATCCAAGTTCTGAGGGTTTTGGAGTAGAAATTGCAGAAAGATTTGCAAAAAACGCAGGTATTTCTACCATAGAAATCGTTGACCTAAGGGGACAAACTGTATATAGCAAAAGGCTTGAGATGAATTTTAGTCAATTTCAATGGATTGAGGCACTAAATATTCCTAAAGGAGTATATATCGTAAAATTCAAACAAAACAACGAACTTTGCACTTCTAAAGTCGTGTTGTACTAAGTTTTGAACAAACTCATCATCTTTTCAGCCCCTTCTGGTTCCGGTAAAACTACGGTTGTAAAACACCTATTGGAAACCATGTCAGACAAGCTTGGCTTCTCTGTGAGTGCTACCACCCGCAAAGCCAGACCCGGGGAAGAAAATGGCCGTGAATACCATTTTTTATCTTTGGAGGATTTCAAACAAAGAATGGAAAACGATGAGTTCCTTGAACACGAAGAAGTGTATAGCGGAATTTTATACGGTACATTGTGGAGTGAAGTTCGTCGGATTTGGGCGGAAGGCAAAATTGTTGTTTTTGATGTGGATGTAAAAGGTGGACTAAATTTGAAAAAGCAGTTTGGGGAACAAGCATTGGCGGTATTCTTAAGACCACCAAGTGTAGAAATATTGTTAGAGCGATTAACAAAAAGAAGTACTGAAGTTGAACACGAATTAAAAGAACGAATAGACAAAGCCACTGAAGAATTAAAATACGAGCAACAATACGATACTGTGGTAGTGAATGACAAGTTAGAAGAGACATTCGATAAGTGCGAAAGACTGGTGACCGACTTTTATATTGCATAATGAAAAAGGTTGGTTTGTATTTTGGATCTTTTAATCCCATTCACAATGGCCATTTGCGGGTGGCGAAATACGTTAAAGAACATGGAGGTTTCGACGAAATTTGGTTTGTACCTTCACCTTTAAATCCCCACAAATCAGAAGAAACACTCATTCCCGCAGACCTTAGATTGCAATGGGTTCAGAAGACATTAGAATCTGAATCTAGTTTATTCTGTTCTAGCGAAGAATTTCATTTGCCAAAACCTTCGTACACCCACAAATCGGTGTTGCACTTTTACGCCAAATATCCTGAAATTGAATTTTCAATAATTATGGGTGCCGACAATTTATATGGATTTCACAAATGGCAACATGCCCAAGAATTATCTGAAATGTGCCCACTTCATGTTTATGCACGACCAGGATATGAAATGCCACTGGATCCGCTGCCTTTTAACGCCACTTGGTATGAAGCTCCACTCATTGAAATCTCAGCCACCCAGATCCGCGATTTGCTTTGGGATAACGCATCTGTAGAAGAACTGGTTCCAACAAAAATCTTAAGTGAATTAACTTCTTTTTTTGAATCGTTGCAACCGCATTCGAACCAATGACCAAGCAATAATATAGGTTATAAAAAAGGAAAACATGGCATAAACCAATGCCGGTTTCTCAATTTGAGGCATTCCCAATTTTTCACTTGCAATCAACAACGCCAAAGCGGTATTGTGTAAACCCACTTCTACGGCAATGGTAATTCTATTTTTAAAGGACAGACCAAAAGGCGTTCCGACTAAAAACCCCAAATACATGGCTCCAACATTCAAACCTATAACAATGGGTGTTAAATCTAGAATTTCGTCCATTGTAATCTTGGTGCCATCCTGACCATTTCCACCTAAAAATTTAAAAGCAAATACCAATAACAGCAACATTGGCAACGCGATGTTAATGTATTTCTGAATTAGATTTATTCTCTTACCCAACCTATAACGCACAACCATTCCCAACAAGGCTGGTAAAATAGTGACCATAAAAATGCTTAAAACTGTTTTAAAAAACGGGAGTTGTATGTATTCCCCTTGTTGCGAAGAATGCAAAAAATATTGCAGAAATTGGTTTACCAACAAAGGAATGGTAAACAACGAGAAAACCGCATTTGTTACTGTTAATGATACTGCCAAGGCAATGTTTCCCTTTACAAAATAACTGACCAAATTAGAGGTAATTCCACCGGGACAAATTGACAATAGCATTACACCCACTTTGAATTCTGGATTCAAATTTGAATAATAGACCAGTATAAATCCCACCAAAGGTAGCAACAACATTTGAGCTGTAAGCCCAATGGTTAATGCCCTTGGCTGATCAAACAATTGCTTAAAGTCATTTTTCTTTAAACCCATACCAAGTCCAAACATAATTAGACCCAATACAATGTTCAATAACTCATTTATATGTTCACCAATGAACCTCAGCATTGCCCTAATTATTTATCAAGTAAACCATGCGTAAAGCAATTTAGTGAAGTGATAGAAATAAAATAGACCAATGCCAATCAAAATCCACCCGATGTATCGATTTACAAAAAAGTAAATACGATAGTTTAATTTTTTACCAATGTAATCACTGAGGTACACTTTGGCCATATCTAAACTAAAAATAGTGAGTAAAATGGACAACATTTCCACCAAAATAGTATATTTCCCGTGTTCAGAGACATTGTGACCTACTGTAATTGCCCCTAAAATCCCAACCCACAAAAGCAATACGAAAGGATTTAATAAATTCACTAAAAAGCCTTGGAACAGATTGGTTTTTTGATTAATCGGTTTTTGAACATTGACCAAAAACTTTTTATACCCAACCACGATTCCCTTAACACCTATAAATACAATTCCTGAAGCCGCAACGCCAGAGAATACCACTTGAAATACCTCTGTAGTAAAAAGACCAGATAATCCAAAGAAGCAGGCCAAAGCAACCACTAAATCACTGAGGAATATACCCAATGCCATTCTCAATCCCGCATTTTTTCCGCCTTGAATACCGACTTTCATCAGAGCAAAAAATGTTGGTCCAAAACTAACAAGTCCTAGAAAAAGTCCATAACTAATACCTTTTATAACGGCAAGGACCCAAATCATAGGTTGCAAATTAGGCCTCAATGGCCAATTGAACAAAAAAACAGCCTAAATTAGCCTAAATTATTGCGAATAATTTGAGTAAAGTCGGAATAAATCAAAGACGACGCGGCAATAATTTCAATTCCAAAGACCAATTCTGTATTTCCTGAAAAGTCGGTTACCTTCCCACCCGCTTCACGAACAAGCAATATGCCCGCAGCAATATCCCAAGGACTCAAGTCCATCTCAAAAAAGGCATCAAAACGTCCACAAGCAGTGTAAGCCAAATCAATGGCTGCGGAACCCATTCTCCGCAAACCTTGGGTATCTGTCATAAAGGTTTTTAGCGTTTCTACATAACCATCCATCCTTCCAAATTCATGGTAAGGAAAACCCGTTGCAATGAGGCAGTTGTTCAAATGATTGTTCGCCGATACATGAATGGATGCACCATTTAAAAACGCACCGCCATTTAAGTAAGCTGTAAAGGTTTCGTTTAAAACTGGACAATGCACCACAGCCAAAACAGGATTGTTTTGGTGAAAAAGAGCAACACTGATGCTAAAAACAGGCAGGCCATGTAAAAAATTGGTAGTTCCATCCAATGGGTCAATAATCCAAGTATATTCAGTAAGAACGCGATTTTCAGCCGCGCTTTCTTCCCCAATTACGGTAGAACCTTCCACCAATTCAGTCAATCCATCAACCAACATTTGCTCGCTTTGCTGATCTACAAAACTCACCAATTGGTTAGAAGATTTTAACTGAATTTCATTTTGAGCAACGTGATTCCAATGCTCTTTTTGAAACTCACCTATTCGAATCACCACTTCTTCAACCTTTTTCAAAAGGCTACTTAGTTGGATGGCTTCCATTAGCAATATTGTTCGTAGGCTGCTGCCAAATTATCGGCAACCATGTCTGCTGTGCGGCCTTCAATCATGTGGCGTTCTACCATGTGCACAATTTCACCATTTTTAAACAAAGCCACAGCTGGCGAAGAAGGTGGAAATGGCACCATAAATTCGCGCACTTTTGCGACTGCTTCTAAATCTTGACCCGCAAATACGGTCAATAGTTTTGTAGGTTTTTTAGACAAGTTCAAACTTTTCAATATTCCTGGACGTGCGCTACCAGCGGCACAACCGCAAACAGAGTTTACAACAACCAAGGTTGTATCGTTGTTATTGGACATTGCAGAAACTACATCTTCGGCAGATTTTAACTCGGTAAAACCACTATTGGTAAGTTCAGCGCGCATTGGCGCTACTAACATTTCTGGATAAGGCATAATTTTTTTAAATTCTATTTCAAATTTACAACAATCTTAGATGAAGAAAGTTGACTCTATCGTAAAAAATTATACAGTGGTCTATTTTATTGGTAATTTGAAGCCAAAAATAACTCACCCTTAATGTATGTATTCTTTGCATGGTTCTGGCCTAAAAAATACGGAATTGCCTGAATGGCATTTGGAGACTCGACAACAACAAAATCGGCCTGTTTACCCACTGTAAAGCTTCCAACTTCTTTTTCCAATCGCAACGCCCTTGCTGCATTTATCGTAATGGCATAAAATGCTTCTATAGGCAACATTTTCATTTGGGTGCAAGCCAAGGCCCAAATGGTTTGCAATGAACAGATTGGACTAGATCC
>CAMAQS010000078.1 GCA_945860565.1 Chitinophaga pinensis
ACAATCATTTGCATTTTCTGACAGCAAAGGTAGTGAAATAAAACTGATAGAAACAATTACAAAATGGCTGTAAATAGATAAAACTATTTTATTCTCTGTCTATTAATTTCAAACAAAAACACACCTGTTGCTACAGAAACATTTAATGAATCTACACCGCCGAGAGCCAATGGAATTTTAACCAAATCATCACACAATTTTAATGTTTCAGTGGCTAACCCGGTTTCTTCATTACCCATAACAAGGGCCATTGGACCAGTTAAATCAGAATCGTATAAAACATCCTTCCCTTTTTCACTTGCACCTGCAATTTTCAGACCGCTATTTCTTAGGAATTTCAAGGTATGATACATTGAATTTGTTCTGCACACTGGAATTTTCAACAAAGCACCTGCAGAAGTTTTAACCGCATCTGGTCCAATAGGTGCACTTCCTTTTTCTGGAACCACAATACCATGTACACCTGCACAAACCGCTGTTCTAGCTATTGCACCAAAATTTCTAACATCGGTAATTCCATCTAACACCAAAATTAATGGATCTTCACCATTGGAAAAAGCTTCGGATACAACATTTTCAATTTGGGCAAAATCTACTGCTGATAAGGAAAGTACAATGCCTTGGTGATTACCCTTAACAAGTCCATTTAATTTACTAACTGGAACTTGTTTCCAAATGATTTTTTTCTTTCTAAGTATCCCAATTATTTCCAATAATTGCCCTTGCAAATGCCCTTCTTGTATCCAAACCTTATCAATCGTAGCATCGGTTTCAAGCGCTTCTAAAATTGGATGTATACCATAAATAATTGTATTCTTTTTTTCCATATGAAAAACCCGTGAATTTCTTCACGGGTTGTATTTTATAATTTAATAAACTCGCGTGTTTTTTCGCGGTATTCTTTGCCCCACGCCATTTTGCCTTTAGATTCCACGGTATTAATTACCCTTTTAATGGATTCTTCAGAAACATACATTTCCCTACCAGCAAACATTTCACTCTCACCAGATTTATCTGACTGTGATTTAAAGAACTTGTAATATTGCATGTTGACTTTAATGCAATCGTCTAAGATCTTTTTAGAATTCACATCATCTCCTAAATTTAACAAGGCTAGGCCATATTCAACTTTGAATTCTCTTCGCATCGGCATCACTGTTTCAGGAATCTCCTTCATAATGTGATTCAACACTTCAATGCCTCTTTTTCTGTAAACCTCGGCTGAATCTTTGTACACGTTATAAAACTCACCCACATTTGCAAAACCAGCTTCCGGTGAAGGAGATACTAAAAATGCAGAATTCGTAATTTCTGATTTGATTTTATCTATTTGATTCGCCTTTTCTGAGTAAAAACTACTCAACAATAAAGCATTTTGCTGCATGTCACTAGGTACATAAGCCGCTTTATCGTCAAGGTAGAAATTTGGTTTAGACTTCATTCCATAATATTTATAATTGTGCACCAAATTAGAATACAATTTATATTGATCCACACGATTTGGTTGACCACTATTTGAACCTCCTTTAATAGGAACCAATCTATAAACTAAACCTTCAAGTTGTAAGTAGTTATTCAATCCTACAAAATCAAAACCAGAAACTGAAGTAAAATAAATTGGTCTTTTCCAACCTTGTCTTGCCATTTCGGAAAGAAGATCATACACAACCAAATCACCTTTAGAAATATACTCTGACGTTATTTCTAAATTAATTGAGTCCACTATCAAATTCTTGTATACTTCAGAAACCACTTTGTTGCGTAAAACCTCTTCTTTATTAACCTTCACATAAATTTTATTTCCCATCCAAGAAAGATTTGCCGTTTCACCGTTCGCCTTTTTACGTCCTTCTCTAAGTTCTTTGACTAAATCAGAAATAGGCCTATAATTCGTGATGGTTCTATTAATTGGAATTCCATATTCAAAACTTCCAGTTTGTAAATCCTCTTTTGTCAATGTTAAAGGCAATGGATTGGATTTATACACTGTATCCAATAAAATCGAACTGTACCATTCTGTAGGCAACAAGGATTGATTTATTATTCTTACATCTGTTCGAATTCCTTCTACGTTCTGAGCATACCATAATGGATAAGTATCATTGTCACCGTTACAAAACAATACAGCGTTTGGTTCCAATTGCTCCAAAAAGTTCTTTGCCATATCAATACCAATGTATCTTCCTGATCTATCGTGGTCATCCCAGTTTTCGGCTGCCATGTTAACTGGAACCAATAATACACTTGCAACTGTTGCAATAACTGCGGAAACTTTACCTAATTTCTTTTGCAGAATATCCGCCAAGGATATTACACCTAAACCGACCCAAATACAGAAAATTTGGAAAGAACCAGCTACTGCATAATCTCTTTCTCTTGGTTCATAAGGCGGTTGATTGGTATAAACTACAATTAAAATACCTGTAAAAATAAACATGGTCATAATCAACCAAAAGTCTGTCTTCTTTTTACCAAATTGAAATATTAAGCCCAACAAACCTAAGATGAGTGGTAGGAAATAATAAGCATTCTTTGCTTTTTGGTTTTTATAGTAATCTGGCATTTCATCCACTGGACCAACTACAAAATTGTCTATAAAAGGTATACCACTGTACCAGTTTCCATCTAATTGTGTATTTCCAGAAACGGCTTGTTGATCGTTAAAACGGCCTACAAAATTCCACATGAAATACCTTAAATACATATATCGAATTTGATAGCTAAAGAAGTATTTTAAATTGTTAGAGAAAGATGGAATTTCATAATTCAACATATTTAATCTGTTCTCTTCCTCGGCGGTGAGTTTTCTTTGACTCCTTTGTTGATTCAACTGGTCAATTTCATTTTGAACCTCTTGCATCCCCCCATAAGACCTAAATCCTCTTGCATCGTTGGGTTTATTGCTTTTTCCCATCCTTGGGAATATGGTGTTAAAATCTTCCAGTGTACCATCGCCATCTAAGTCGACTGGATCGTGTACTGCATCATATATATCGCCACCCTTTTCGTACTTATCCTTGCCTTTAAAGTAGCGTTGTCCTTTTACTTTGTAATTTGTTTGAGGCGCGTTAAAGTATGGACCATAAGCCAATGGTCTATCACCATATTGTTCACGTGTAATATAACCATAAAATTTATACGGATCCTCAGGGTTGTTCATGTCAATAGCAGGATTTGCCATACTTCTAATAATAACCATGGCGTAAGAAGAATAACCAAAAATGATAAAACCAATACACAAGAAAATAACATTCAAATTGTGTTTGTTTTGATCTTCAGTTCTTTTTAGGGCAAAGGCCACCAAACCATAAATGAGAAGAATTGCAACAATGGCACCAGAATAGAATGAAAGACCAAAGCCATTCACAAATAATTTATCTAGATTCGCCAAAAGCCAAGGAATTCCAGGGTAGATAATTTTCATTACAACACCCAGAGCAATGGCAGATGCTCCTAATGCAAATATTACCCCTTTTCGGGTAATAGCATATTTTTTGAAATAAAAGGCCAAACAAACAGTTGGAATCACCAACAAATTCAGCATGTGCGTTCCCAAAGCCAATCCTATCATGAACGCGATAAACACCAACCAACGGTCGCTGTACTTATCGTCGTTTAACTTATACCATCTCAATAAAGCCCAAAAGGTAAGGGAAGTAAAAAACGAACTCATCGCATAAACTTCGGCCTCAACCGCACTAAACCAAAATGAATCAATAAATGTATTTGTTAAAGCTGCTACGATTCCCGCACCAAAAATCAACATGTTTCTGTTCTCATTGTCGGTACTTACCAATTTCTCGGCAAAATGAACAGTAATCCAATAAGTAAACATCACACATCCTGCAGAGGAAACCACAGAAAGCATATTAATCCAGAAACCCACATTTTCTGGTGAACCCGCCATTAAGGAGAATAATCTCCCAATCATTAAAAAGAAAGGAGCCCCTGGAGGGTGAACCACTTGCAACCTATAGGCAGCCGATGCAAACTCTCCACAATCCCACAAACTTACCGAGGGTTCTACAGTTAGGGTATACACGACCAAAGCGATCAGAAACATTACCCAACCAATAATTACATTTAATCTTGAATATGAAAACATTGTTATATAATTTCTAGTTTAAATGGCGAAAATACGGAATCATTTTACCAAAATGAAAACATATCTACCAAAAATGAAAAGTATCTAAAAGAATTTACTTTAGGATAACGATAGGTTTATTTCAGAAAGGCACTTTTCAATGCGTTTATGGACATTCTCATTTCCAAACAATTCAAGTAATTCGAATATTGGCGGACCCACGGCTTCGCCGCTGATAGCGACTCTTAATGGTTGAAGTAAATCGCCCGTTTTTAAACCATTTTTTTCACAAAACGCCTTAAATTCTTGTTCAAATTCTGAGGCCGAAAAACACTTGCAGTCAATGAAATAATTTGAAAGACTCAACAAGTTTGAACCTGTATTTTCTTTAAATTTCTTTTCAATTACTTGTTTGTCATACTTTTCAGGCATCCCGAAAAAATATCCAGATTCATCTAATATTTGATTCGAAAATTGTACTTTTTCTTTAAGGAGTTCTACCACCTTTAGGCCATACTCTGTTTCAAAATCACCATATTTCGCTTTGAATTGGTCTTCTAATGAATTAAAAATCTCATTTACATTCTTACCCTGTAGATAAGTTTGATTAAACCACAAAGCCTTGTTTAGGTCGAATTTAGCTCCACTTTTGCTTACTTTTTCCAAAGTAAATGCCTCAACAAGTTCATCCATAGAAAAAACCTCTTGATTGTCGCTTGGATGCCAGCCTAGTAACGCCAACATGTTTACCACAGATTCTGGAAAATAGCCTCTTTCTCTATAACCAGAGCTTATTTCATTGGTTACTGGGTCAGTCCATTGCAAAGGAAAAACCGGAAACCCCAATCGATCTCCATCTCTTTTACTTAACTTACCATTTCCGTCGGGTTTAAGTAGTAAAGGTAAATGGGCAAATTGTGGCATCACATCCTGCCAACCCAAATATTTATACAACATATAATGTAGCGGAGCGCTTGGAAGCCATTCTTCGCCTCTAATAACATGTGAAATCTGCATTAAATAATCGTCTACCACATTTGCAAGATGGTAAGTTGGCATTCCATCACCCTTTAAAAGGACTTTATCATCCATTTGTGATGTATTCACTGTAACCCAACCTCTAATTATATCGTAAAATCGAATCTCTTCTTTTCGGGGTAATTTTATTCTAATGACATAATTGTCTCCGTTTTGCAATCGTTCTGCCACTTCATCTGCTGGCAATGTTAAAGAGTTCTTCATGCTCATTCTACTTACTGCGTCATAAGCGGATTGCATTTTAGAAGCCTCCAATCGTTTTCTCATTGCATCTAGTTCTTCCTCAGTGTCAAATGCATAATACGCAAATCCATTCTCCAACAATTGATCTGCATATTGACGATACATGGGTTTGCGTTCACTTTGCCTATATGGGGCATTGGCACCACCTTGGTCCGGACCTTCGTCCAGTTCAATTCCAACCCATTTCAAACTGTCTTTTATGTATTGTTCAGCACCGGGTACAAATCGATTTTGATCTGTATCTTCTATGCGTAAAATCATGGTTCCCTTATGCTTACGCGCAAACAAATAATTATACAATGCTGTTCTGACCCCACCTATGTGCAATGGTCCTGTAGGACTAGGTGCAAACCTTACCCTCACGTCTCTTTCGGTTGTCATACTAAAAAGTCTTTAATTATTTTGGATATTAATTTACCATCCGCTTTGTCGCCAAAGTTTTGAATTGCCAAGGCCATGGCTTTACCCATACTTGCCTTTTCTGTTAATCCATTTTCAGTGAGTAAATGAACAATTAGCTGATTCAATTCATCTTCACTTAGTTGTGCTGGTAAAAACGAATCAATTACTTCTAATTCTGACCTTTCAATTAAAGCCAAATCTTCTCTTTGCTGTTTTTCAAAAATTTCTATAGAATCTTTGCGTTGTTTAGACATTTTTTGTAACGCCTTTATACACATTTCATCTGTTACTTCGCTCACACCTTCACCAGTTTGGAGCAATAAAAAAGCACTTTTAATGCCTCTTAAAGCCCTTAATCTATCAGTTTGGCGCGATTTCATTGCCTCTTTTATACCTTCGTTGACCTGATTTATCAAATTCATATCACAAAGATAAGCAACTCCAATTTATTGATGATAAACCGTG
Source organism: Chitinophaga pinensis (assembly GCA_945860565.1). Lineage (GTDB taxonomy): Bacteria > Bacteroidota > Bacteroidia > NS11-12g > UBA955 > VMCP01. Next base: position 6,233 of record CAMAQS010000078.1, read on the forward strand.
TATTTATTCTACGATAAAAGCAGCCAATGCCCTGTCTAAATCACCTGATTCGATGCTATTTTTGGCAAATTCATGAACATTTTGCAAGTTCATTGATTTTATTTTTTCTATTAATTCTTTCGGGGGATATTCTTTCAACGCAGCCAACCGCCCCAAATCATTGGCAGTTAAGACATGGCTATTTCTGGCATTTTCTGGCAGTTTATCAAATCCAATTGTAGTTTCCATGGGTTGTTTTAACTCAAACAAAGCTGAATCATCCGCTTTAGAATACCAACTTCCTCCCAACCTACCCACAAGATTCATTTTTTTCTGGTCTATTTTACCTTCTTCATTTAAAACATCCTCGGAAACATGAATGGCCAATACTTTACATATAACCAAATTCCCTGCACCTCCTCCAACACCCAATTCTTTGATTTCCATTACTTCACATTCTATTTGAACTGGACATTCCTTTACGCGATAGGGTTTAACTAATGTAGAATCCAAGGGTGTAAATCCCGCTTTTTCAAATTCGCTAACACCATATTCCCAAGGCGCGGCAGCCAGATTCATTTTTTCTAGAAGGTCGTGATTGATTATATTAATTACTACTTCTTTTACTTGCTTCACATTTAAAAAGGTGTGTTTTGGTTCACCTGTTCTACCACTGTTGTTTGGTGCAAAAATCAAAACAGGTGGATTTGCGCTAAACACGTTAAAGAAACTAAATGGTGCTAAATTCGGTACGCCATCGCTGTTAATGGTGCTTGCAAAACAAATAGGACGGGGTGCAACACTCGAAATTAAGTATTGGTGCAATATAGGAATAGAGACTTCTGAAGGAATGATTGTTTTCATTTATGATTTAAATTATGGCCCATTTTTGTCCTTTTGGTATTTAAGTAATTCAAATTATGTGGGTTTGGTTCAACTTGCAAAGGTACATTCTCAATAATTTCAAGTCCATAACCAACCAAACCGGTTCTTTTCTTGGGATTATTGCTCATTAACTTCATTTTAGACACCCCCAAATCTCTCAAGATTTGTGCTCCAATGCCATAATCTCTTTCATCCATTTTAAACCCAAGTTGAATATTGGCTTCAACGGTGTCTAACCCTTGTTCCTGCAACTTATAGGCTTTCAATTTATTTAAAAGTCCAATGCCTCTTCCTTCTTGATTCATATAGACAATTACTCCCTTGCCTTCTTGTTCAATAATGGTCATGGCTTTTTCTAATTGCTCGCCACAATCGCATCTGCAGCTACCAAAAATATCCCCAGTTAAACAACTAGAATGAACTCTTACTAAAACCGGTTCATCAATATCCCAACTGCCTTTAATGAGCGCCAAATGCTCTTGATCGGTATCTTTTTGTCTGTAAGCAACCAAATCAAAATCGCCAAATTTGGTTGGCATTTGTATAGAAATTTCTCTTTTTATAAGAGATTCATGTTCCAATCTAAATTTTATCAATTGCTCAATGCTCACAATTTTAAGATTAAACTTTTTGGCAACCTGAATTAAATCCGGCAATCTCGCCATGGTTCCATCTTCATTTAATATTTCCACAATACAGCCCGCCGGTTCGAATCCAGCTAGTTTGGAAAAGTCAATCGCTGCTTCGGTATGACCAGCTCTGCGCAAAACTCCTTCAGACTTTGCTTTTAATGGGAAAATATGACCTGGTTTACCCAACTCATCCTTTTTGATCTCTGGATTAATTAAGGCCATAATGGTTTTTGATCTGTCTTGAGCAGAAATTCCAGTGGTGCAACCATGTCCAAGCAAATCTACCGACACGGTAAAAGCCGTTTCATGGGTAGCTGTATTTGAAACAACCATCATGTCTAAATCTAGTTCTTTACATCTATCTTCAGTTAAAGGTACACAAATTAGACCGCGCCCTTCTTTGGCCATAAAGTTTACCAGTTCTGGAGTCATATTTCTGGCGGCAGTCAAAAAATCACCCTCATTTTCTCTGTCCTCATCGTCGACCACTATGACAACTTTCCCCTCTTTTATATCTTGAATTGCCTCTTCAATCGAATTAAAACTAAATGTATCTTGATCCATCATTGCACAAATTTAGCATTGTTAACAATCAGATTGACATAATTGATTTTTTTAGAACAATATTGTAAGTCGGAAAGAGAGAAATGAACCAAGAATGAAAAAATTAGATAAAAGAATCGTATATAATGCCTTTAAAGATAAACTTTCGGAACAGTTAAAAGTATTGCAGGACAAACTTGGTGCCGAACACCAAGCAATTTTGGATGAATCAAAAAGTAGCGCAGGCGACAAATATGAAACCCAGCGTGAAATGATACAATCCGATATGAACAGAACAATGACCCAAATAGAAAACCAAAAGCAAAATCTATCAAAACTTGTATTTACTGAAAATGAATACATTACCAATGGTTCTTTGGTGCAATTGAAAAGGGGCGATACCATGTTCACTGTTTTTGTGGGACCATCAATTGGAGACATTGAAATTGAGGGCGTGCTTATAAAATCTGTTTCCCCCAACTCACCTTTAGGCAACAAAATAATAAATCTAAAAGTAGCAGACAAACTAAACTTCAATGATCAAACCATAGAAATTGTAAATTGTTATTAAACGAATGAATTCCATTGACTTAGAACTTACCAGAATTTCACAAGAACAGCATAAATCGAATGCTTCTGGTTATTTAAAAAATGTAGAAAACAGGATTTTAATCCTAAAAAAGTTAAAATCTGCCATCCAAAAATATGAGAACGAAATTATTGAAGCTCTGCACACGGATTTAGGCAAATCTAAGTTTGAATCGTACACCTCCGAAATAGGAATTGTGCAGCACGAAATTACCACCACATTAAAAAATATACACCAATGGTCTAAAACAAAAAGCTGGCTTTCACCACTTTTAATTTTTCCATCAGCGAGTCAAATTCACTATCAAGCCTATGGAAAAGTTCTCATCATTGCCCCATGGAATTATCCTTTTCAATTGTTATTCAATCCCTTAGTTTCAGCCATTGCAGCAGGAAATTCAGTTTTATTAAAACCTTCTGAATTGGCCCCTGAAACGTCCAAAATCAGTGGGAAAATCATCCGCGAAACATTTCCAGAAGAGATTGTTAGTTTAATTGAAGGAGATGGTTCGGAAATTGTTCCCAAATGCATAGAAATATACGAGCCCAATCTGATTTTCTTTACAGGTTCCACAATGGTAGGGAAGAAAATTGCGGAAATTGCGGCAAAAAGTCTAACAACTTGTGTATTGGAATTGGGGGGTAAAAGTCCTTGCATTGTAGATAGTCTAACCGATAAGGAAACCATTGTAAAACGAATTTTATTGGGCAAATTGCTTAATTCCGGCCAAACTTGTGTGGCGCCAGACTACCTGCTTATAAAGCCAGAATTAAAAGATGCCTTCATTCAAGAATACATCACTCAAATACATGCTTTCTTTGGAAAAGATGCGCCTTTGAATCCAGACTACCCCAAAATTATCAACGAATCGCATTTTAACCGCATTTTGGCACTGATAAAAGACCAAAAAATCTTACATGGTGGCAGCAGCGACAACACTTCCCTCAAAATCGAACCCACCTTAATTGATTTACCCGACTTGGACAGTGAAATAATGAAAAATGAAATCTTCGGACCCATTTTGCCCATTTTAACTTACAAGAATTTTGAAGAACTTGAGTCCATTATTCTTCGAAATCGAAATCCACTAGCACTTTACATCTTTTCTAAAAATCAGGAATTTATCAATCAAGTAACTCAGCGTATTCCTTTTGGTGGGGGATGTATAAACAACACCCTAATGCATCTTGTTGATTCAAAGCTCCCTTTTGGTGGCATTGGAAATTCGGGTATGGGTTCTTACCATGGAAAACATGGATTTTTGACTTTCTCTCATCAAAAAAGCATCGTAAAATCATCCTTTTGGATGGATTTAAAACAAAAATACCCTCCTTACAAAGAATCTTCTCTTTGGTTAATTCGTAAATTCTTGCATTAAGA
>CAMAQS010000079.1 GCA_945860565.1 Chitinophaga pinensis
AACATTGACTGATGGAATGGTCGCATTTATCTGATTGTATCGAATATAATCAGGATTAAACTCCCTTGCTCTAGAGTTTTTGTTTGCATTGTTACCGTAAAAAAACGTGTACGAACTATGAAAAAGCGATACGTTTTTTATTTTAATTTCCCATGGGGCACCCGTTGAAGTTGAAGTATCTTGTCCAAAATATTCTTCAATAAACTCATAGTTTAATTTAGTTTCGCCGGCATACTGTCCCATTTTGATTTTCAATTTAAAAAAATCCATATTGTGAATGTTAACAACATGCTTTCGGATTTCAATGCTTGGTATACGAAAATCCAAGGTTCGAGTATATAAAATGGTGTCGTTATGTTTGTCTAAAACCAAAAGATGCTCAAAATGAAAATTTCTCAAAAAATCAATTTCTACACCTTGAATTGAGACTTTGGTTCCCAATTTTAGTGACAGTTCATTGGCAAAATACTGGGCAAGACGTGTTTGAACAACTCTGTTACGAGTAAGAACAGCCACAATGCTAGAAATAAATACCAGCAATAGCAATGTTCTAAGAATGATCTTTCGTAATTTTGAGGCTCGGGTTCTCAAGGCATTCAAAGTTAATGTTTCAAAAAAGGACTCAATCCACCGATGCCATTATCTTCCACTATATTGGGCATAGAAAGTAGTTGCGATGATACAGCGGCAGCTATACTTGTTAACGGCAAAATTCAGTCCAATGTTACCAATACCCAAGACATTCATCGAAAATATGGTGGCGTTGTTCCAGAATTGGCTTCTAGAGCCCATCAAAGCAATATAATTCCAGTAATTTCCGAAGCGTTGGCTCAATCAAATACGACACTTCAACATTTAGATGCCATTGCTGTGACACAAGGTCCGGGCTTAATGGGCTCGTTAATTGTAGGTGTCAATGTGGCTAAAGGACTGAGTATGTCTTTAGGAATACCGCTGCTAGGAGTTAATCATTTACAAGCGCATGTTGCGGCTTTGTATTTGGAAAATTCCGTTCAATTTCCATTGTTGTGTTTGTTGGTAAGTGGAGGACATACTCAATTGATTTTTTTAAAAAACGAATTAGATTTTACTGTCATTGGGGAGACCATAGATGACGCGGTGGGTGAAGCTTTTGACAAAGCGGGTAAAATTTTGGGATTGGGTTATCCAGGAGGTCCCCAAATTGCCAAAATAGCCACAACAGGTGATCCCAAAAGATTTAAATTCCCTGACAGCCAAACTGGCCACCTTGACTTTAGTTTTTCGGGAATTAAAACTTCATTGTTGTATTTTTTGCGAAAAGAAAGCAACGAAAATTCTGCATTTATTGAAGAAAATTTAGATTCAATCTGCGCATCCTATCAGCAATCGCTTATTGATATGCTTTTAAAACGTTTTAATTCTGCCATCATACAATTTAAACCCAATTCCATTGGTATTGTAGGAGGAGTTTCTGCGAATGCGTTGCTGAGAAATTCAGTCATGGAACTGGGTCAAATATTTGATGCACCTGTTTACATCCCAAAATTTGAATATTGCACAGATAATGCCGCGATGATTGCAAAAGCAGGAGAACTTCTTTTGGAAAAAGGCAAAACCATGAAATTAAGCGATACGCCTTATTCACGAAATGAATATCTTTGAGCCATGATTAAACCCAACGCAAATACGCTAGCACAAGGAGATGAAAGATCCATTGCTCGGGCCATTAGTTGGGTTGAAAATAGGCATCCGTCGGCACTGAATTTACTGAAAACACTAAATGGCAATTCTACCGTAATAGGTATTACAGGTCCTCCAGGTGCTGGTAAAAGTAGCCTTGTAAATGCGTTGGTGAATTTATGGAGTGACGAAAACCAGCGTATCGCGATTGTTGCCGTTGACCCATCAAGTGTATTTAATTTTGGTTCTTTGTTGGGGGATCGCTTACGCATGCAATCCTTATTTCTAAAACCAAACGTTTACATAAGAAGTGTGTCTTCCAGAGGCTCGTTGGGTGGATTAAGTGGCAGTATTATTGAAATAATTGAGGTTTTAAAACACAGTAATTTCGATAAAATAGTTATAGAAACAGTTGGCGTTGGCCAGAGTGAAGTAGAAATTGCAGGGGTAGCCGACACCACCATTGTGGTTTCTGTTCCAGAAAGTGGAGATGAAATCCAAACCCTAAAAAGTGGCGTTATGGAAATTGCCGATATTTTTGTCGTGAATAAATCAGACAGGGCTGGTGCAGATACTTTTGCATCCCATCTTAGAAAATTGGCCCATTCACGTGCCACCAAAAATTGGGAATGTGCGGTTGTACTTACCAATGCCCTTGCCAAAGAAGGAGTTCAAGAACTTTCAGATCAAATTCAAAAGCATCACAACTTTAATTTACAGAAAGACCGCAAAGTTCATTTGCTCGCAGAAAAAGCCTTTAAGCTTATTCAACAGCATAAAATGAAGGAAATTCTACTCTCGGATATTGAAAAACAAATAGATCAAGAACTTGACAAACCTGAGTTCAATCTATTTCAATTCGTAGAGAAATTCTATTTTTAACGTAAAACCTGAATTTTGGTAACCGTAGTGTTTGTTTTAAGGAAATAAATTCCTTCTTCTAAATCCTTAACGGAAACAATTGGATTGGTTATATCTATGTAACCCATTTTTACTTCAGCACCCATAATATTAGAAATTATCCATGCCGTGTTGTTCTCTGAATTTAACCAATTAACTTGAATGTTCTGAGACGAGGGATTAGGAAATATCACCAATGAAGATTTCGATAATTTTCTTACTGAAATTGATGGATTCACCATAGTAACCTGACAATTCTCTGAGTATCCTCTCCATTCTGAATCAAAATCCACCATAGCCAAATTGTCTACTTTGGTATCGTGTGGCAATGTTTCATACAAATCAATTTGATATTGGACCCATCCATTTGATTCTAAGGGACTGGCTTCAGCCGATTTTAAGTTTGCTGGATTGAAATTAACAACCAGAATACGTCCTTGTTGAATGCTGTAGGTAGCGTTTGTTGGATAAAAGGATTTCAGTATTACTCGTTGCATTGGCAATACATTAGAAAGAGTATCAATCATTACCGCTTTATTTACGGTTTGACTGCCAATGTTTTTAAAATTCACCGTGTATAATAAACTCTTGCTCCTATAATCAACCTGAAGACCTGCATCTGAACTCTTTTCAACAGCACCATTGGCATTGCCCCTCTTACCGATAGATAATTTTAATGTATCTAGATTGTCGGTTTGAAAAGCATCTGTTTGGGTAAATAATGATCCGGTTTTTACCGTTAATGGATAAAAATCAACCACCGAAGCATCTTCTGGAATGCGGTAAAGCAATTCTATGCTTTTGGTTTCAAATGGCTCCATATCTACTAAAGCGAATGTAGCATCATTGTTTTCAATATTATCCGCAGCTGGGTAACTATGGAAATTTGTAAGTCTAGAATTATGAACTACGTGTATAGTGGTACCTGACAATTTAGAAGCGCCATGATTTTTAACAATCAAAACCGTCTTTATGGTGTCACCGGCTTTTAATTCGCTCGGATACACAGGATACAACTGTACTTCTAAATCTTTAATGGTGGGTGTCATATATTCACCTAAACTCACAGAAGAATATTTGCCATTACGAATTCTAGTTGCGTAGTTTACGGTACAAATATTTTGCATGTGTCTTTCTGGGGTATGCTGTAAACTATAATCTCCTTCAGGCAAGCTAATTGAAAAATGGCCTTTATTATCGGTTACTACAAAGCGGGCAGTATTATTGTCTTTGTTTAATACTCTAATTATCCCATTTGGAATTCCATATTCATTTTCACCTTTTTGGCAATCACCATTGATGTCATAAAACAAATCACCAAATAAATTTCCTGCAGTGGCTTCAATGATTGAAAAGTATTGAATTCCAGTGTTTAACTCTATAAAATCCCCCCAGACAAAAGCGCTTTCACCTCTTTGACCAAGATTAAAATCACCTTGCAATCTATTTCCTGTAAAAGACAAACTCACATCGTTGTATGTTAACAAGGAGGATCCATTTCCGTTTTTCACGAATTCACCACCCAACAACAGAAAGTCTGAGGTTCCGGCAATGGTTTTCACTTTAGCGACCGTGAAAGAATCAAAACTGATTGGCTTAGACCAATTGCTTTTAAATGTTCTTACTTCGTAATTACCCAAGCTATCTTGTCCGATAGCGGCAATTTGACCGTTATAATAGGCCAATTCATTCACCACCCCTTTAAATGGACTACCGATACCACCCCAACCACCGTTGGCTGCTGTAAAATATGCAATATTTCCTGTGGCCGAACCCGCAAAATTTTGAAAATCCCCTGCTATATATAGTCTGTTTCCAATAACAGTCAGCGACCGAATAATTCCATCCGCCCCTTGATCGATGTCACTGGTACCCAAGTAATTCCAACTTGTTCCATCATAGGCTGCAATATTTTGAACTGAATTACCATTAACTGTTGACTTGAATTTACCGGCCACAATTAAACGACCATCAAAAACTGTCATGGTAACAATACCGTCATTTCGGGTATCTACAACACCAATTTCAGGATCCCAAACATGGCTGGATTTATTCCATTTGTAAAGATTAGTCACTGGAACTTCAGCATCTTGAGATGCATTTGCAAGGTAAGCACCAACATAAATTTCTCCCTTAAATACAGCAATGGAATGAAAATTATAAGTCCCTTGAGTTGGTAAAATAGGTTGAGGAGTAAACAAACCGGGCAAATACTTCCAATAAACTCCATCCCAAATTCCCAAAGTATAATCATTAGGTTGTGGGGATTGTTTATCTTCAAAAAGAGCGTAATATTCTGTTGCGGTAGCATAAGAAGCGACTACACTAGAAGGCAGACCTGTTCCCAACGGTTGTAAAACCTGGGCATTGGCTTGAACTGTCAAACCACATAACATCGCCAAAAAGAGGAAAGCCTTCACTCCTTGCAATTTACGATATTTGTTTGAGATTTGTTTCATGCCCATTTTTTAATAAAGTTTCCAAAAATAAAACGCAGACAATCCAACAGACCAGCCTCTGTTATCGACAGATGCATTGGATTTGTTTAATGGAGTGAATGCGCCTTGTGTATTTAACCTTAACCCTAAAGTTTGTTTCGTAGTTAACCTTCTTTGTACCCCCATACCAATACGACCAGACCAAACAGAATTTCGATAAACGTTGTCTGAAAGAGACAATAACGTTAAGTCGTGATAGTTTAATGTTTTACCCATTGCCGCAGAAATATAATTGTATCGTGCAGAAAGTTCGGTCGTTAAAGCCCAACGTCTAGACAAAGGGTATTCATGAATTAAACTTATTGGCACGGAAATCATGTTAATGGTAGAAATTCCGGTATAATCGATTGCTTGTCCTAAGTGACTGTATCCAAAAATTGGATAATTCCCATACCCATCGGCTTCATTTCCCTGGGCAATGCTTACTGGAATGCTATCGCGGAATTTAAAATTCTGTGATGTCCTTGTTTGTGCAAAACCAAGTCCCACAGAAACCACGAATCGAGGTGATAATTGATATCTTAAAGCTGTATGAAATTGGGGTGCAGAAAGAGCGAACTCCCCATTTTTAATGTGATTTAAATAATTTTTGTGAACATATAAGTTGCGCTCGGAAGCGATTTGATAATTGACAGCTGTTTGATTTTGATCGTACCCAACCTCAAAAGCCCAGCTTGACAACCGGTGCTGTAATGGCTTTTGAGGATGTAGGGCAGATACGTGCAACTGTAAAAAATCTCCGAACGATGACGGCGTATTTTTCAATTCCCCAGCAAGGAAACCATAATCAAAATTGGATGATCCGCTTTCAATAAGTTCCATTTGTTGAGGGACTTGGGTATCTTCTACTTTATTCTCGCGTTTGCTAAGAATCAAGGAAGTAGAATTGTTCAGAATTGAAGATGAAATTCCGGCGTTATTCTGTGAAGGATCCAATTTTGGACTATTCACATTGGCCTTAAAATCTGACCCATTCAATTCTACAGAACGGCTATCTGTTTGAGGTGAAGTTTTCTCTGTTTTTGCAGAAATATTTCTTTCATTCAGATTGTTTTTGTTAGAAGTTGAATTTAAAGCTTTTGCTACATTGTTTGAGTTAGAGGGGGTGTTATTTGAATTTTGCATCATCCAAAAAGTAGTACCTCCAATTAACAGTAACGACGCAGCGGCAGCATATAAAAACCACTTCTTAGTATTGTTTTTCTGGTCTAAGGAAGTCTCGATATTGTCCCAAGCAAAAGCGGGCAACTGAGGATTAAAGTCCGAAAACTTATCCTTTAATTGTTGATCGATATGGTTGTTCCTGTTTTCCAGTGTTTGTTTTTTTAATTCTGTGGTGGTATTTGATTAATCATGTCTCTCATCATTTTTCTTGCTCTACTAAGAATACTTTTAGAATTTGACTCGGTAACATTGAGTAATTCGCAAATTTCTTTGTGAGACAATCCATCGATGGCATAAAGGTTAAGAATAACCCGATAATTTTCGGGCAACTTCGCCATCATATCCATTACTTGAGACTGAGACAACGTTGAAAGTGTATTTTCTTCTTCGGGAGAATCTGGTGTTAAATCTGCTTGATTTACATCTACAAACTCTGGTCCGGAGCGCTTTTTTCTGAATTTCGACAAGGCAATATTTATAAATATGCGCGTCATCCATCCTTCTAACTGCGGTACATCCTTCAATGTATTGATTTTTTCAAAGACCTTTATGAAACCTTCTTGCAGAACATCTTGGGCATCGTCTTTGCTTTCAGCGTATCTTAAACAATAACCAAACATTTTCGGGGCAAACTTTTCGAAAAGTGCTTTTTGAGCTTTTCGATCGTTTTTAATGCACCCTGCTATGATTTCGTCATGTGTTAACAAGTAGTTTCGATATTATGACGCACAAAAAGCAAAAGGTTGCAAAAAATAATTAAAATTTGCATCCATGAATAAAATTCGAATTCAAAAACTCCCAAAACTGGCATATTTATTGGCTTTAACTGTGCTGTTTTTGATTTCACCACTGAGGGCTCAATATTACAACAGCGAATTGTTTGCTGCAACTAAATAAGTTTCAGTGTACTTTTCTAAGTACAATTTTGTTATTTTAGATTGGAATCGCTTCATTTTGAAAAATGATTACAAATTATTTAAAAAAAATAGCGACGCCAACAGATGATATTTTGAAATGGCGATTCCATCGAATTAAATACACAAAATGGATAGTCTTGCTTTGTTGTCGAGAAGCATTCTGTCTGAAAATCATGACAGCCGCAATTTGGCTTAAAAAATCCTAGGCACACAAAATCTTGTTACTCAAATATTGACGATTTTTTGCCTTTGGATGCATTAAATAGAAATGTAAGGGGTATTTTATACAATATAGCACTTAATTTTGTTTTCTAAGATTCAAACATGCAACTCCACTTTAACCGCAAAAATCTTTCCGACAAAGAACTCATTGATTTGTATATCGGAATTTTAACTCCGAGAATCATTGAAGAAAGGATGCTCATATTATTGCGACAAGGTAAAATTGGCAAATGGTTTAGTGGAATTGGACAAGAAGCCATATCGGTTGGGGTAACCAAAGCGTTACTGCCCGATGAATACATTTTGCCATTGCACAGAAATTTAGGGGTTTTCACCTCACGAAACATTCCAAATCGAAAATTATTCGCCCAATGGCAGGGCAAATTCTCCGGATTTTCAAAAGGCAGAGAACGCAGTTTTCATTTTGGAACCAATGAGCACCACATTGTTGGAATGATAAGTCATCTCGGTGCAATGCTTGGAGTAGCCAACGGAATAGCCTTGTCTGATAAAATAAATCAGCGTAAAAAGGTAACTCTTTGTTTTAGTGGGGATGGTGGAGCCAGCGAGGGTGATTTTCACGAAGCCCTAAATGTTGCCGCCGTTTGGGATTTGCCAGTTATTTTTCTAATTGAAAACAACGGTTATGGATTATCCACACCCAGCAATGAGCAATTTAGATGTAAACAATTCATTGACAAAGGAATAGGATATGGAATAGAAGCAATTCAAATAGATGGAAACAACATTTTAGAAGTGTATCATGCCGTAAAAGAATTGGCGGAATCCATGCGATTGAAACCACGGCCAGTGATATTGGAAGCGCTCACATTTAGAATGAGAGGACATGAAGAAGCTTCTGGCACAAAATACGTCCCCCCTCACCTATTTGAAGAATGGTCAAAAAAAGACCCATTAATTCAATTTGAATCATGGCTGAAAAATGAAAATATTATCAGCGATGAAAACATTGCTTCATGGCGCAAAGAATTATTGAAAGACCTCAATGAAGGTATAGAATCGGTATTCAATGAACCAGAAATAATCGCCAATTCCAATTATGAATTGGCTGATATTTATGCTTTAAATCAAACACCGATTACCATCCCCCAAAAAGAAAACACAGAAATGCGGGTGATTGATTCCATTAAAAATGCCCTTGATTTGGCATTGGAAAAATTCCCCGATTTGGTCATTATGGGACAAGATATTGCAGAATACGGTGGAGCTTTCAAGGCAACAGAAGGTCTATCCACGAAATATGGCAATCACAGAGTTAGAAATACGCCAATTACAGAAAGTAGTATTTTGGGTGCTGCTTATGGATTATCAATAAAAAATCAAAAATCAATTGTAGAAATGCAATTTTCTGATTTTGTGACCTGTGGATTTAATCAAATTGTCAATAATTTAGCAAAAAGCCATTATCGGTGGGGACAAATTGCAGATTGTGTCATTAGAATGCCAACAGGAGCAGGAGTGCAAGCGGGACCATTTCACAGTCAGAGCACCGAATCCTGGTTTTACCATGTTCCGGGATTAAAAATATATTATCCGAGCAACGCGTATCAAGCGAAAGGACTATTGCTAAGGGCCATTGAAGATCCAAATCCAGTGCTGTTTTTTGAACATAAATTTTTATACAGAAATCAGTCGGATCTGGTTCCGGTAGATTATTTCACCATAGAAGAAGGGAAAGCAATTGTGCACGATTTTGGAACAGACTGTTGTATTGTCACGTATGGTTGGGGAGTACAAAAATCCTTACAAATTGTCCTAGAAAATCAAATAAAAGCAACGGTCATAGATTTGAATACGTTGATGCCGTGGGATAAGGAAACCGTTATGGAACAGGTAAAGAGATGTAACAAAGTTTTGGTATTAACAGAGGATTGTTTAACGGGTAGCATCATTTCAGATATCGCAGCATGGATATCGGAGCACTGTTTTAATTGGTTGGATGCGCCAGTAAAGAGATTGGGTTCTTTAGACACACCTGTACCATTAGCGAAAACGTTGGAAGATGAATTTTTACCCTGGAATCGGTTAAAGCAAGAATTAGAAAATTTGATTCTTTATTAGTCAATGAGAGCAATTATACATTAAAGCGAAAATGCATACAATCTCCGTCTTTCACAATGTATTCCTTGCCTTCAACTCTTAATTTCCCCACATCTCGGCAAGCAGATTCTGAGCCATATTTTACAAAATCATCATAGGCAATGACTTCAGCACGAATAAAACCTTTTTCAAAATCGGTATGAATAACACCCGCTGCTTGTGGCGCTTTTGTGCCTTCGGTGATTGTCCAAGCTCTAACCTCTTTTACTCCAACTGTAAAATAAGTAATGTAATTCAGCAATCTATAGGCTCCAATTATTAGTTTTTCGACGCCACTTTGGGACAATCCCATCTCTTCTAGAAATACTTTACGGTCGTCGTAGCTTTCCAATTCTGCAATTTCAGCTTCAATTGCTGCTGAAATTATAAGTATTTCGGCATTTTCACCTTTAATGGCTTCTTTTACTTTTTCAACGTATGCGTTTCCGTTTATGGCACTACTTGGATCCACATTGCACACATACATTACAGGCTTATCTGTTAGAAGATTAAGATCTTTAATAAAATCTCTTTTCTCATCTTCCATTTCTAATGTACGGGCATTTTGGCCTTTCAATAAATGTTCTCTAAACGCTTCACAAACTTCAAGTGTTTTAACTGCATCTTTATCGCCACCGGTTTTTGCTTGTTTTGCTGTTTTTGAAATCTTGTTTTCAAGTGTTTCAAGGTCTTTCAATTGCAATTCGGTATCGATAATTTCTTTGTC
>CAMAQS010000080.1 GCA_945860565.1 Chitinophaga pinensis
TAAGATGCCAATTTTTGTCCGAACCATACGAGAAATATACCAACGAAAACCGAAACCAACGCATAAGTAGCCAATAGAAAGTATGATTTTTCGTTAAAATAACGAAATAACTCGAGTCCCAATCCAGAAAACGTCGTTAATCCACCCAAAAGTCCAGTCACCAAAAAGGCTTTCAACGCTGGATTTTCCAATTTCACCCAGAACCAACCAATTAAAAAACAGCCAATCATATTCACAATAAATGTCCCCCAAGAAAAAGAGGAGAGTTGGAATGGGAGCAAGGTTGACACGAATGCACGAATTAAAGTACCGGTAGCCCCGCCTAATGCAATATAAAGAATGTACTCTGTGGTCATTAAAATAACGAAGTTATGAAATTTCAATTGATTGTGCGAATATTGGGTTAAAATCTAAAATTTGAGCTATTTTAGCCTTGTGGAATTAACCATTACCAAAATAATTCAAGAAACATCCAAAATTTCTAGATTCTTTTTTAAAAACCAGGATTCTGATACAATTCAATTTGAAGCAGGTCAATTCATTATGTTGAAACATCCAAATTGGTTAGATAGTGCTGATTCTCGCAGCTATTCATTGGCGAACGAAAATACCTTTACAAATGAATTGGAAATTTGTGTTGTTTTAAATGAAATAGGGGTGTTTACTCCTTGGTTGTTTTCATTAAAGGTGGGGGACACCATTCAAGCCAGTGAACCAGTTGGGAGTTTTATATTCAGGGAAGAAGAACATGCTGGTCCAGAGGTTTTTATTTGCACGGGAACGGGCATCGCCCCATTTCGAAGCATGATAACCAAGGCACTTAAATTAAATAGAGAAGTACATCTTGTTTTTGGCAACCGATACATAAATGATGTTCCTTATATTGAATATTGGTTTGAGTTAGCCCAAAAAAACGCTTCGTTTCATTATTATCCTGTTTTTAGCAGAGAGGAATTTGCTCAAAACAAAGGATATGTTCATCCCGTTTATGAATCAATCTTGCAAGGGCAATCGGACCCTCGTATTTATGTGTGTGGATGGCAAGAGATGTGCATTGAAGCCCGTGAAAGATTGAAAAAAATGGGATTTAACAGACGGCAGTATTTTTTTGAACAGTATAATTGAAGCAGGTTTACAATGAGTTACACTATTTGCAAACCATTGTTCATGAAAACAGTATTAATATTTTGTTAACTTCAAGAAATACATTATAATTGTGCCAAGTTTTGAATAATCCCTACTCTGGATCATTCTCCCCAAAAACCTTAATTTTTAAATATCTATACCAGATTACGATTTATATGACAAAATCACCGGATTTTGCTAAAATGGGTGTTGCCGATTTACGCACATTAGCAAATGTTTTGGAAATTCCAAACACAGAAAAGATGAAAAAGCCTGAATTGATTGCCGCGCTTACCAAGGCATCAAGTCAATCAGAAAATGAAAAAAGCATTTCTAACAATGAAATTGTTGCTGAACCAGTAATAGAGAATAGCAACAATAACAGTGAAAGCGTTGCTGATACAAGACGAAAAAGAACGCGTGTTGTAAAAGAAGAAGTAGTTCCTGTGAAAACTTTTGTAAAGCCAAAGTTCGCTGCAATTGAAACTGCCACAGAATCGGTTGCTCTCTCTGAAACCAAAGAAATTAACACTTCAAAACCAATAGTTGATCAAAATCAAAAAACAAGTGGATTTGTAGCAGAGAAAGAAACTGCCAAATTAGAACCGCGCATTCAACAAAAGCAAAATATACCTGCTGTTGTTAAGGTAAATGAAATTTCCAAAAACACAGAGGAAACAAATCTTACCGAAAAAATTGTTTCGAGAACAGACAATCAACGTCCACAGAAAAACAATCCAAAACATAAACCTCGTCCAAATCAACCACATAATGTGGTTCAGACTCCCTCAAATATTGATAATGCTGACGATAATGGGAATCTTAAAGAAGTAAAAATACCCAATCCTCAAGTTGAAAAACAAGCACCAAAAGAAACAGAAGAGGAAAAACAGCGCAAAGCAATGTTGCATACCCTTATGGAAATGGAAGGGGTTGTTACCACTCAAGGGGTTTTAGAAACAGTGCCCGATGGATATGGCTTTTTAAGGTCTCCCGATTATAATTATGTGGCATCTCCCGATGATGTTTATGTTCCAGGATTTATGATTAAACAAAATGGACTAAAAGTAGGAGATACCATTAAAGG
Source organism: Chitinophaga pinensis (assembly GCA_945860565.1). Lineage (GTDB taxonomy): Bacteria > Bacteroidota > Bacteroidia > NS11-12g > UBA955 > VMCP01. The sequence continues at coordinate 2,213 of CAMAQS010000080.1, forward strand.
GACTATACGTCCACCAAAAGACAACGAAAAATACTTTTGTTTAGTAAAAATTGAATCTGTTAATGGCAAAACACCTGAAGAAGTGAGAGATCGGGTGGCTTTTGAACATCTAACTCCTTTATTTCCCGATGAAAAGTTGAATTTATGTGACGATTCTAAACATTATTCTAACCGTATCATTGATTTAATTTCACCCATTGGTAAGGGACAACGTGGTTTAATCGTAGCACAACCGAAAACAGGAAAAACCTGGCTATTGCAGGGAATTGCAAATGCAATCGCCAAAAATCATCCTGAAGTGTACATGATCATTTTGTTGATAGATGAACGTCCTGAAGAAGTAACCGATATGGCGCGAAATGTTAGAGCAGAAGTTGTAGCAAGTACCTTCGATGAGCCAGCCGATAAACATGTGAAGTTGACAAATATGGTATTGGAGAAAGCAAAAAGATTGGTAGAATGTGGCCATGATGTTGTTATATTGTTAGATTCTATTACCCGTTTGGCAAGGGCCTTTAATACAGCCCAACCTGCCTCTGGCAAAATATTGTCTGGTGGTGTCGATGCAAACGCTTTACACAAACCCAAAAGATTCTTTGGTGCTGCACGAAATATAGAAAATGGTGGATCCTTAACAATTATTGCGACCGCGTTGACCGATACTGGTTCTAAAATGGATGAAGTGATTTTTGAGGAATTTAAGGGAACTGGAAATATGGAACTGCAATTAGACCGCAGATTGGCCAACAAACGCATTTTTCCAGCCATCGATATCATGGCATCTAGCACGCGAAGAGAAGATTTATTAATCGATAAAACCACTTTACAAAGAATGTGGGTGTTGAGAAATCACCTTGCAGATATGAATCCGGAAGAAGCAATGAATACTTTTTTGAAGTATATGCAAAATACCAAAGACAATTTAGAATTTTTGGTTAGCATGAATAGATAATCTTGTTATTGTATTAAGTGATTGAATTTTAATATTTAGTATAGTATTTTGAAAGATAAATTCAATTTAATTCCAAAAATTATATCACAGTATTGTAAAAATATGTCCCAATTTATTTGCGTTGTTTAAATTTTGTTACAAATTGCAAACGTTAATAAAATTGTGAATAAACAACCCAACCGAGTTCATTTTACACCATTAATTTTACCGCAGAAATTGACCGTATGGACAAGCCAAAATTAGCAACAGATTATTCAAAGTTAACACCAGAGCTGTTAGAACTTTTTAATGAAACTTATCCGAATGGTATCGTCGGACATACGATTCGTTTCCCAAATTCAAAGGGAGAAATTGTTACCTCAGTCCGATTAGAAACGGAGGATAAAGTCTACTTGGTAAAACTAAGTGCAAGGGTAAAAGAAGTGCTGTCAGATGAAGATTTGGACGAACTTATCAGACCATTGTCAAAAGGCACTGCCGATGAGGATGATGAATTAGTGGCAGACGATGAACCAGCAGATGATGTAGCACCAACAGATGAAGTGGAAGACGATGATTAATCCAACACATGCAGCGTAAATTGGCGGTAATCACCGGCTCCAGTAAAGGAATTGGGAAAGCCATTGCCCTTGAATTTGCCTCGCATAATTTTGATGTTGTAATTACCGGTAGGAATGAAGCTGATTTACAGGCTGTTTCGAACCAAATCTCACAAAAGTATAAAGTTGAGACGTTTACCTTCCTCGTCGATTTGTCTCAAAGGGAAGGGTGTTTGAATTTTGCCAATTATGTAAAATCCTTGAATCGGGAGATTACTGTGTTGGTGAACAATGCAGGCAAGTTTGAAGCTGGTCCTATGATGACAGAAGGAAATGATGTACTTGAATCACAAATGGCAACGAATGTATATTCCGCCTATTATGTAACAAAATATTTGTGGGACAATTTGAAAAAAGCAAATCGGTCTCATGTTTTTAATATTTGTAGTATCGCCAGTATTAATGCTTATGCTGCGGGTGGTTCTTATTCCGTTTCTAAACATGCATTACTCGGATTTTCGAAATCTCTAAGATTGGAAGGCATTCCGTTTCAAGTGAATGTTACTGCGGTATTGCCTGGAGCAACCTTAACAGATTCTTGGAGTGGTGTGGATTTACCTGAAACCAGATTTATGCGACCAGAGGATGTTGCAAAGGTTGTATTAAATGCTTGGTATATAAATGAATACACAGTGGTAGAAGAGGTGTTATTAAGGCCAATTTTGGGGGATATATAAAATCTTTCATCCTTAAAATTGATGTGAATGATATTTCTTAAATACAAATATTAGTCACACTAAAGTCAGGTTGAAATTTAGGCCGAGTGTAAAAAGTCAGACATATTTTTGCAAAAACCGCAATTCTTGTGTGCATTCCTATTAAAGTATAAAAGCAATTTGCGTATATTTGTGAATAGAAAATTAAATTTAAGATGAAAAAAATACTTCTTTATGGTTTGGTGGCATTAGGTGCATTTCAATCAAATGCTCAAACAGTGATGAATCAAAAGATTCATCGCCAGGACATGAATCCTGGTATCATTGTGAAAGATAAATTGACGGGTGAGAAAAAAGTAGTAACTGCTCGTGCAACAACTCTTTCAGAAAAGTATAACTTTGTAGATGCATACGGAGAAGAATGGATGTTAGGCACTCCTTCTACATATGTTCGTTGGCTCTCTGAAGATTCAAATGCTGTTACAGTTTACAAAAACGACGATGGTAGTACTACTGTTTCTTCCAACCAAGTACATGTAATTGGTTCTGCTTTTGATCCAAAAGATAGTACATTCTTGTCAATTGGAAAAACAACACTTTCTCGTTTTAACCCATACACAATTGATACCCTTCGTTGGTTGCAATTTTACATTAGAAATACAGATTCTATCGATAATGGCGGAATGATGCAAGAGGTTGTAGATACCTTATTCGTGCAATATTTTACCTACTCAGGTTTAGATTTTAGAGCGTTTACACGCAATGGAACAAATAGAAGTGCATGTCCTAAAGTGGATAACTATAAGCCTAAAACACGTTTAAATACCGCTGCCATTAAAACCGATACCATCTTTTTGACTGGTCAATACAGAGACAGTGTAAATTATGCTGAAGGTAGATTGTTTGGCCGTACTATTGGTACTTTGCCTGATTTTAAATCTTTAAGTACAAATGGAACGGACGTTGCTGCTAACGTTACAGCATTTTCGTTTGTTTTTAAACCAATGATTAAACCTACTTTAGGTGATACGTTCATTAACTGGGCTGATCCTTCTTGGAAAAGAAAACACAATGGTTTGGGATTGAGAGCTTCATATTTTGCGGATCACGCTCAAGATATTTTGTCAGTATTCAAATTTAATAATACTTTCTGGACTACTGGTCAAGTTGCTGGTGGACAAACGGTGAATGGTTGGAAATCATATTTCCCAACTACCGCTTATGATGTTACTACTTTCTTGGATTTAGACATTGATATTACTGTAGAAAATCTATCTAACGATAAATTGAACAACAACATCACTGCAATGAGAATATTCCCAAATCCTTCGTCTAATTCTTCAAACTCAATTGCTTTGTTTGAATTAAACGCACCTGCTGCAGTGAGTGCAAAAATTACTGACCTAAATGGTAGATTGGTTTCTTTGAGCTCAGCTGTTCAATACAATAAAGGATTAAATGAATATGTAATCAATACCAATTCTCTTTCTGCTGGTATCTATATGGTGTCTTTAGAAAGTGCTACAGGCATTCTAACTGCTAAATTCATTGTACAATAAATCATTTGTAAGATTTAAATAACCTAATAATTTCAAAAAGTCCTGTCAGTAAAACTGACGGGACTTTTTTTTGGTGGATAATTAATAGATTCTGTTTAAGTTTTACAATTATTTTTGTAACCATGTTTCATAGATTAATTAAACTTCTTCTGGTGTTCGTGTTTTTTATTGGAAATGAAAAATTGAACGGACAAACTTTTTTTGGACTTCAAAATAGCAACTATGGCGGAGTGAATCTGATTTATACAAATCCTTCGGCAATTGCCATGATGCCTCAAAAGAGAAGTGCAAATATTGGTGGATTTGGTTTTAATGTAGACAATAACTATTTGTCTTTGGAAACACCATTTTCCCTATGGCAATTAGTAAACAACAATGTAGACGATCAATATAGAAATGCCAACGGAGGAATCGATTGGCAAAGTTCATGGTTAAAGGAACAAGGTTCAGTTTCAGAGATTTGGGCAAATGTCGGAATGGAGTTTCGTGGCCCAGCTTATGCCAATAAGTTTGGGGATCGATTTGCTTGGGGTACTGCTACAAGAACACGGTCAACAGCGAGCATTAGAAATGTTAGTCCTGAGTTAATTACTTGGGCAAAAAACCTAATGGATTCAACTTCAGTGCCCAATATATTGAATTTTGCTACCAATTCTATGACGTTAAGTGCAAATTCTTTCCAAGAAATTTCGGGTGTATTTGCGTTTAGAGCAATTGACGCAGATGCATTAAAACTTGCATTTGGTGCAACTGCAAAAATCATTTTGGGTATGGGTAGTTTTAACATAAATAACTCTGGCCCTCAATTTAAGACTTATGGCATTGATTCTATTTCTTTGTCAGGTGGAACAATCAGTGCATCATATACAGATAATAATGTCATGCAACAAATGCTGAAGGGGGTATTATTGGGAAGTTTGCCTAATTTCAATAATATTAATGGTTTTGGATATGGTTTTGATCTTGGTTTTAGTATGGAATTTGGAGGTAGTGGAAGTAGTTTAACAAAAGGGAGATATAGAGACCATAAATTGAGAATCGCAGGTTCCGTGTTAGATTTAGGTAAAATAAGTTATAACAATAAAAGCACTGGATTTGAATTGAGTGGAACGCCAACGGTGACAATGCCATTGAATACTCCTGAGTTTGTACTAGCCGCTGCGCAAGGTTCAGAAGCAGTTTTTGATCATGTTATTGAATATGCAAAATCAAAAGGCGCTTATAAATCCATTGACGTCTTAACAGCTGTGAATTTACCGGCGACGGTGCAGTTGCAAGCCGATTATCAAATTGTTAGATACATTAATGTCGCTGCTCATTGGAAACAAGCACTGAATTTAGATGATCCTTTTACAGTTAGAACAAACAGTTCGTTGGTTGTAGTTCCTCGTTTTGAACACGCTTGGTTCGAATTTTCAGTACCATTGTCAATTTATAATAACTATAGAAAATTTGGAATGGGAGGATTTATGCGTTTGGGACCAGTATTTATAGGTACGGATAACTTCCTAAATTCTTTGAGCGCAACAAAGTTCACCGGAATGAATATGTATTTCGGATTTAGTACCCTTATTCCTTGATTTTTGGATCATTGTTTTCGACATCCACGATTTCTACATCTTCAATATCTATAGTTTCTGGATTTTGATTCATTGAGGAACTAAATTTGGTACTCATTTTTTGAAATCGCATGTGAATGATTTTTCCTAAAAAAAAGGTAACAAACAGATTAATTGAGGCAAAGACAATCCAAATTATAAGCAGAACATTAAAATATTTACTGTCTCTAAAAAGATACATGAATAATCCTGTATACATTTGCCTAATTAGCCAACGGATCAATCTTTTACGTCTTTGTGATTTGAATTCGTTAAGATAATTGTTGGTTGAATTTTCAATAGAACTATGTTCCGTATTTAGTTGGTCCTTCCAGTTCATTTTTAGTTCTCAAATCGGGTTATTTTTGCGCCAAGTGGATTGAGTCTTTTTTCGATTTGTTCGTATCCACGGTCAATTTGTTCTATATTTTTGATGGTGCTTTTACCTTTCGCACTCATTGCTGCTATAAGCAAAGCCACACCTGCTCTTATGTCTGGAGAAGACATTGTAATGCCTTTTAATTGCGTTCTTCTGTCTAAGCCAATTACAGTTGCTCTATGTGGATCACATAAAATGATTTGAGCACCCATATCAATTAGATTGTCAACAAAAAACAATCGGCTTTCGAACATTTTTTGATGAATTAATACTGTACCTCTTGCTTGGGTTGCTGTTACTAGAGCGATGGATATCAAATCGGGGGTAAAACCAGGCCATATTTGATCGGAAATAGTTAGAATTGAGCCATCAATGAAGCTATCTATTTCATAGTGATCGTTTTGAGGGATGTAAATATCGTCGCCTTTAATTTCTAATTTAACTCCAAGCCTCTGAAAAGTTCTTGGAATAATTCCCAATTGGTCAACCCGACAATTTTTTAAGGTAAGTTCGCTTTTAGTAATGGCAGCCATTCCAATAAAGCTGCCTATTTCAATCATATCAGGTAAACACCTGTGATTGCAACCACCTAAGGATTGCACACCCTGTATAATAAGTTTATTCGAGCCAATGCCTTCTATTTTTGCTCCCATAGAGTTGAGCATAAGGCACAACTGTTGTAAATACGGCTCACAGGCTGCATTGTATATCACAGTTTCGCCCTCAGCCATTACCGCCGCCAATAGAATATTTGCTGTTCCGGTAACCGAGGCCTCATCTAGATGTAAAAATGCGCCTTTTAGTTTTTCGCAAACCACTCGATAAAAACTTTGTTCTGCTAAAAATTCAAATTTTGCGCCCAACGCCATAAATCCTTCAAAGTGGGTATCTAAACGCCTACGTCCAATTTTATCTCCACCAGGACTCGGAATATAGCCTTTCCCGAAACGAGTAAGCAACGGGCCGACAATCATTATGGAGCCACGCAATGCGGCACCTTGTTTTTTGAATTCTGCGCTGTCTAAATAATCTAAATTTAATGCGTCGGATTTAAAAGTATAATTCCCATGGCTGTTTTTTTGAACTTTTACTCCTAAATTCTCCAACAATTCAATTAGTTTAATAACGTCTCGAATCTCTGGAATGTTAGAGATTGTTATTTCTGATGATGTGAGCAAAACGGCACATAAAATTTGCAATGCTTCGTTTTTTG
>CAMAQS010000081.1 GCA_945860565.1 Chitinophaga pinensis
TGAATGTAAACTTAAAAAAGAGTGCAATCCAACCTTCAAAGTGGCTTTGCTTAAACTGTTTTCGAGTACTCCATCGCGCAAATGCCTTACGGGACTAATGGTAAAGGTTAAACGGAGGGATGGATTTATGGTTTTTAGGTTTTGAACCATTCGGGTGCACGATTGCTGGATTTCCTCTGCCGACAACAAGATTTTTGAGAACTGTGCAGAAGGTATTTTGTGGCAGTTTCCGACTTTTTTGTTGGATTCTAAGTGTTTGTAAACAAAAGCAGTGCCCAATGTAACCGTAAGATGATTGGCAGCTTGAATTTTATGCTTCCAATCGGTCTTGATAGCTTTAATGCGGTTATGTAGCTCGTTTAAATTGTCGGAAACGAAGGAACTGTCGAAGTCGAGACAGTGATAATGGTCTTCGAATAAAACAATGTTTTCATCGCAATTTCCTGCTAAAATATCGGTTGTTTTTTTTAATGCGCTGGGTGAAAAAAGGGTGCCAAAAGGGTTGGAGGATGTATCGATGAAAGCCGCTTCGAGTCTCTGGTGCATTTCGTTGGAAAAACAAGATCCCAAAAAAACGAAACGGTGTGAATATTCGAAAATCGGATTTTCGGGAATTGGAATCGAAATCCGTTGGTTCGTTAGCAATTTCTGAGATAATTTCATCTGCAATACAAAGATATAGTTGAGATCCGTGCTATTTTTATTTTATTTGTTCTCCGATAAATGAATAGAAATATACGAGTTAGAGAAAATTTGCACATAGTGCTTTGGTTGGCCAAAGATTTCGCATGGATAGCAAATTTTAAAGTTTTAGGATTGATTATGGGCTTGCCTACTTTGGTATTGGCTTTCATTTTAGTTTGGCTTACGAGAAATCAGCGCGAAGATTTTTTTCACAACATCGCGGTAACTTGCTGGATATGTGCCAATGTAATTTGGATGGTTGGTGAGTTTTTTTACAACGACGGATTGAGACCCATTGCCATGCCGTTTTTTGTGGCGGGATTATTGGTTATTGGCTATTATTATATCGGACAATTTTTTGCATCAAATAAGAAAGTCCGGTAACCACACCGGACTTTCCAAACCAAACGAAACCAAAAAATAACTAAAAAAAGTTACTTCCCTCCATGTTGAGAGACAAACATCTCCCAATGTCTTTTAGATAGAACTTCACTCAGAGAATTTAACAATGAACGGTAGTTTTTTGCTGACTGAATTTCTAATTTGTGTTCTATGCTTATATGACGCAAATTCATTAAAAATGTTTCACTTGCAACTGTAAGAATATGGTCATAATCGCTTTTTGTAATGATATTTTGTTGTTTCTTGCTGCTTTCAAATTGAACGAACCGGGTTAAACTGTCGTTTAAGTCTTGCAGTATTTGATAGGCGCTTAAACAAACATTTGTTTGTTTTTCATCGTAAGCTTCAATTAATTTGCTTACTTCTATACGTTCAGAAGTATTTAGGGGCAATTGCGATATTGTACTGCGAAAAGATTTTGACTGAATGGTCTCTTGGTTGGGTATCAATTCGTAGTATGAATTTTGTACATTCAAAACCTCCGGAAAATAGTTGTAAGAAAGTCCTAAGTTGGGATGAATAATCAAAGGGATTGTTATATCTACCCGTGTATTGAATGTATCGCATTCGCTTTCAGAGAGATATACAAGGTAATTTATTTGTTCGTTTTTCTTTATCAATAAATCTTCGGAATTGGAGCAAGACTGAAATACAAGAATCAGTGGGAGTGCCCATAGCAGAAGTAGTCTAGAAAAAGGTGTTTTAAAAGAGTTCATAAGATTAAAAGATCAAGAGATTTAATGGTAAAACACAAAAACTGTGCCCTTCCCCCAAAAGAAGGAAATAAAAATTTATTGCATTTTTTGCAAATGGAAAAATTGGTTGAAACAAAATCGAAATAAAACCAACATTTTGAATGCCCGCACTACATAAATTTAGGTTAAATTTGCCTCATGTTGGAAACCGAAGTGTACGTTCCTGTCAATAAAGTCCGTATTGTAACGGCTGCAAGTTTGTTCGATGGTCACGATGCAGCAATCAATGTGATGCGCAGAATCATTCAAGCCACTGGTTGTGAAGTCATTCATTTGGGCCACGATCGCAGCGTGAGCGAAGTGGTGAATACTGCAATTCAAGAAGATGCCAATGCCATTGCCATGACCAGTTACCAAGGCGGCCACATTGAGTATTTTAAGTATATGTACGATTTGCTTCAAGAAAGAGGAGCAGGACACATTAAAATCTTCGGCGGCGGCGGCGGAGTTATTTTGCCTGAAGAAATCAAAGAACTTATGGATTACGGCATCGCACGGATTTATAGTCCCGACGATGGACGTTCCATGGGCTTGCAAGGAATGATCAATGACTTGGTTAAACAAAGTGATTTTCCAACGGGTCATAAATTGAATGTAGAGATTGAGAATTTGGCAAATGCCAACCATTCTCAGATCGCAAGAATTATAACAGGTGCGGAAAATTATGCGGAATTGCACACTTCGGTGTTGGATAAAATTCGCGATTTATCGCAAGACATACATGTTCCCGTTTTGGGAATTACCGGTACCGGTGGTGCTGGAAAAAGCAGTTTGATAGACGAATTGGTTCGTAGGTTTTTGTTGGATTTTCCGCAAAAACGCATGGCCATTATTTCCATAGATCCCTCCAAACGAAAAACAGGCGGAGCATTGTTGGGAGATAGAATTCGCATGAATTCCATCAACAACGACCGCATTTACATGCGTTCCATGGCTACACGCCAGGCCAATTTGGCAATGAGCTCGCACGTGGATGACGCAGTAGCAATTCTAAAGTTGGCAGGATATGATTTAATCATTGTAGAAACCAGTGGGATTGGACAAAGCGATACGCAAATTACAGAACACTGCGACGTTTCCTTGTATGTTATGACGCCAGAATACGGTGCGGCAACACAGCTTGAGAAAATCGACATGTTGGATTATGCCAACATCGTGGCATTGAATAAATTCGATAAAAGAGGTGCTTTAGATGCGTTGCGCGATGTGCGTAAGCAGTTTCAGCGCAACCATAAATTATTTGAAACAGACGTAGATAAAATGCCTGTTTTTGGTACCATTGCAAGTCAGTTCAATGATCCAGGAATGAACAGTTTATACCGTTGTTTGATGGATGTGGTAGCGGAAAAAACAGGAGCCGATTTAAAGAGCAACTGGAGTTCGGATGACGAGATGAGTGAAAAAATATTCATCATTCCGCCAGCAAGAAACCGTTATTTAAGTGAAATATCTGAAGCCAATCGCGCGTATGCAGAAAATGGACTCAAACAACAAAAAATAGCACTGAAGTTATTTAGCATCAAAGAAACCATCGAAGAAATTCAGGATAGATCCGAGCACAAATCTTTGGTTGAAGCGTTAAATGCTGTGTACAATTCTGTAAACGAGCAATTGTTGCCTGAAAACAAAAAGCTTATTGAAACCTGGGAGTCTGAAGCCCAACGTTATAAAGATGAATTCTATATTTTTAAAGTTAGAGACAAAGAAATTAAAATAAAAACGCATACCGAAAGTTTAAGCCATTCTCTTATACCAAAAGTATCTACTCCAAATTATAAAGGGTGGGGCGATGTGTTGTTGTGGAGGCTAAAAGAAAATTTACCCGGACAATTTCCGTTTACTTCTGGAATTTATCCGTTTAAACGTGAAGGTGAAGATCCTACCCGCATGTTTGCGGGTGAAGGTGGACCGGAACGTACCAATAGAAGGTTTCATTATGTGTCTAAATCAATGCCAGCCAAACGTTTGAGTACGGCTTTTGATTCGGTGACATTGTATGGTAGAAATCCCGATTTGCGTCCGGATATTTATGGTAAAATTGGAAATTCGGGCGTGAGCATTTGTTGTTTAGACGATGCGAAAAGGTTGTACAGTGGATTTAATTTGTGCGACCCAAAAACATCCGTTTCCATGACCATCAATGGTCCTGCACCGATGTTGCTTGGCTTTTTTATGAATGCGGCCATTGATCAACAGTGCGAAATGTACATTCATGAGCATGGTTTGGTGGATCAGGTGAACAAAAAAATTGATGAAATTTACAGTCAGAAGGGATTGTCTAGACCGGTTTATCAAGGCGATTTGCCTGAAGGAAACAACGGATTGGGATTGTTGTTGCTAGGCGTTACGGGGGATCAAGTTCTTCCGATGGATGTTTACAATGAAATAAAAGCATATACGTTAACCCAAGTGAGAGGAACGGTTCAAGCCGACATTTTAAAAGAAGATCAAGCACAGAATACCTGTATTTTCAGCACTGAATTTGCGTTGCGTTTAATGGGGGATGTTCAATCTTATTTTATAGATCATTCCGTAAGAAACTTTTATTCAGTGAGTATCAGTGGATACCACATTGCAGAAGCGGGTGCGAATCCGATTTCGCAATTGGCATTTACCTTGGCAAATGGATTTACCTACGTGGAATACTATTTGAGTAGGGGAATGAACATCGACGATTTTGCACCCAATTTGAGCTTCTTTTTCTCCAATGGTGTAGATCCTGAATATGCAGTGATTGGAAGGGTGGCACGCAGAATTTGGGCAAAAGCCATGAAGTTGAAATACGGTGGAAATGCACGTTCTCAAATGTTGAAATATCACATTCAAACAAGTGGAAGAAGTTTGCACGCCCAAGAAATTGATTTCAACGACATTCGTACTACGTTGCAGGCATTGTACGCTATTTACGATAATTGCAATTCTTTGCACACAAATGCATACGATGAAGCAATCACCACTCCAACTGAAGAAAGTGTGCGTCGTGCAATGGCCATTCAATTGATTATCAATAAAGAATTGGGATTGGCTAAAAACGAAAATCCATTGCAAGGTTCATTTATCATTGAAGAATTAACCGATTTGGTTGAAGAAGCAGTATTGAGCGAATTCGATAAAATAACAGAAAGAGGCGGTGTACTTGGGGCCATGGAAACCATGTATCAACGTGGAAAAATCCAAGAAGAAAGCCTTTACTACGAAACGTTAAAACATACAGGTGAGTATGAAATTGTGGGTGTAAATACCTTTTTAAGCAGCAAAGGCTCTCCTACATTGGTGCCCGGTGAAGTTATTCGCAGTACAGAAGCAGAAAAATTACAACAAATAGACACGGTAAAATTGGTCACTGAAATGTATGGTGAGTCTGCCAATGGCAAATTGGTGGAGCTAAAACATGCAGCGGTGAACAATCACAACATGTTTGCTATTTTAATGGATGTGTGCAAATACAGTACTTTAGGCCACATTACTGAATCGTTGTTTGAAGTCGGCGGACAGTACCGTAGGAATATGTAGTTTCTTTTGTGTTTCGGGGGATGTTTATTCGTTATGGACATTCAACCGATTGCCATGAACCGCCATTTTCAGCGGAATTGATGCCGTTTTTAGCGCAATAGTCAACGGCAGATTGCGCCCGATTGCCACTGCGGCAAACGAAGGTGATTTTTTCGTATTTCGCAAATTCTTGCATTCTGTTGGGCAATTCATCCAATGGGATAAGCGTTGCGCAGGGTGCGTGTCCATCATTTTCCCATTCTTCCTTGCTTCTTACGTCAATAATTACAGACAATTTATCTCTTGACTCTGTTTTAGGGTTTGTTATTTCTTGGTTTTCTGTTGTTTCAGACTCGGATTGTTTTGAGATGCAGCCGGTAGAAAAGAAAATAAGACTAAGGCCAAGGAATAAACTGGTTTTAAAGGGTGCAAATTTCATCATACAAAACTCGTTAACAAAAGCAACAAGGGCTGTAATATTTGTCACAGTGAAAACTCGAACTATTTGTTTGTAATTATGGTTGTTTAGATTGGGTTATATTTTTTTTCACGGGTATCTTCGTGGTTATGGAGAAATTGATTTCGAGCAGAATTTCTATCAAAGAATCAAAAGTAAAAGCGGTAATAGATTTGTTAAATGAAGGTGCTACGGTGCCTTTTATTGCACGTTATAGAAAAGAAGCCACGGGCAATTTGAATGAAGTTGAAATCATTCAAATAAAGGAAGAGCTGGAGAAGGTTGAAAATTTAATTAAAAGAAAAGAATACATACTCGCTCAAATTCGAGAACAAGGAAAATTAACGCCTGAATTAGAAAAACAAATCCAAGAAACCATGGAGCTTTCCATTTTAGAGGATTTGTATTTGCCCTATAAATCCAAACGTAAAACCAAAGCCGATGTGGCAAAAGCATTGGGATTGGAGCCTTTGGCAAAGCAGATTTTTGAGCAAAAAGACGATAGGGCGCTGCAAAATTTGAGCAAGTATTTTAACGAAACATTAAAGTCTACCAATGACGTTTTGCAGGGCGCCAGAGACATTGTAGCCGAATGGATTAACGAAGATGTGGTTCTGCGGTCAAAGTTGCGTGTGGTGTTCGAGAAGGAATCCGCTATTTTTAGCAAACCCGCCAGAGGCAAAAAAGACCACGAAGACGCTCAAAAATTCAGCGATTATTTTGAATACAACGAACAGTTGAGTTCTTGTCCAAGTCATCGATTTTTGGCACTCATGCGCGGAATGGATTTGGGCATGTTGAAAGTGTCGGTTGTAGCTGATGAAGAAAGGGCAGTCCCCATTCTTAAAAGGCATTGTTTAAAAGGCTATTCCGATTTAACCGAACAGGTGAAACTGGCAATGACCGATGCTTACGAACGTTTGTTAGTTCCGAGTTTGGAAAATGAAATGCTGGCCTTATACAAACAAAAAGCCGATGAAGATGCCATAGGCGTATTTGCACTAAATGTACAACAGCTGTTGTTGGCATCGCCATTGGGGCAAAAGAGAGTGTTGGCACTTGATCCCGGGTTCAGAACCGGTTGCAAAGTGGTGTGTTTGTCGGAAACAGGAGAGCTGTTGCATAAAACCACCATTTTTCCGCATGAACCGCAAAATGAAACAGAAAAATCAATTGCAATTATTGAAAAATGTGTAACGGATTATAAAATTGACGTTTTTGCAGTAGGAAATGGAACGGCAGGCAGAGAAACGTATGCGTTTTTGAAGGATAAACTAAAAACCGAATTGCCCATTTACATGGTTAATGAGTCGGGTGCAAGTATTTACAGTGCATCGGCAATTGCCAGAGAGGAATTTCCGAAGGAAGACATTACCGTTCGAGGTGCGGTGAGTATTGGCAGAAGATTAATGGATCCGTTGGCCGAATTGGTTAAAATAGACCCAAAAAGTATTGGCGTAGGCCAATACCAGCACGATGTGAATCAAACCTTATTGCAAAAGAAATTGACATTTGTAGTAGAATCGGCGGTAAATGGTGTGGGAATAAATTTGAACACCGCAAGCAAACATTTGTTGAGTTATGTGAGTGGCTTGGGACCGGCATTGGCTCAAAATATTGTAGAGTACAAGGAGAAAATCGGAGGATTTACAAGCCGCGATCAATTAAAAAAGGTTCCTCGATTGGGCGACAAGGCCTTTGAACAATGTGCAGGTTTTCTGCGAATTCGAAATGGAAAACACGTGTTGGATAACTCGAGCGTGCATCCGGAAAGGTATAGTTTAGTGGAAAAAATGGCCAAATCGGTAAATTGTCCCATTGATAAACTCATTGGAAACGAATTGGCCTTGAATGAAATTCAATTGTCCACTTTTATAAATGAAATTGAAGGCGTGGGTTTACCTACATTGCAAGATATCGTGGCAGAGTTGAAAAAGCCCGGACTAGATCCACGTGGCATGGCCGAAGAAATGGTATTTGAGGATAAAGTAAGGTCGATTAATGATTTAGATATTGGGGTTGAACTCAACGGAATCATTACAAATATGACAAACTTCGGTGTTTTTGTGGACATTGGTGTAAAGCAGGATGGATTGGTTCACATTAGTCAGATTTCGCAAAAATTCATCAAACATCCATCTGAAGTGGTATCTCTCGGTCAGCAAGTAAAGGTGAGGGTACTCGAATTAGACATCCCCCGAAAAAGAATAAATTTAACAATGAAGTTTTAAAACGGATGTGATTAAAACCTTTGGTGCCTGAATATTGTTTAATTTTGCGAAAACTTATGGCACAAGGAACAAAATCAGAACCGAGAATCGTTAAGTCGCCAATCGGCACAAAATTAATTTGCAAAGGTTGGGTGCAAGAGGCGGCATATAGAATGCTGCACAATAATTTGGATCCCGATGTGGCAGAAAAACCGGAAGAGCTCATCGTATATGGAGGTTTAGGGAAAGCTGCTAGAAATTGGGAAGCATTTGATCAAATTTGCAAGGCATTGATAGATTTGAACGAAGACGAAACCTTGATGGTTCAGAGTGGCAAACCTGTTGCCATTCTTCCAACACATAAAAATGCACCCAGAGTATTGATTTCTAACAGTCAATTGGTGCCAAAATGGGCAACATGGGAACATTTCAGAGAACTGGAAGAAAAAGGGTTAATGATGTACGGCCAAATGACTGCAGGAAGTTGGATATATATCGGATCTCAAGGAATTGTTCAAGGAACTTACGAGACATATGCAGAGTGCGCCAATCAGCATTTTGGTGGCACTTTGAAACACACCTTAAATGTAACAGCAGGACTCGGTGGAATGGGTGGTGCACAACCATTGGCCATTACCATGAATGAAGGGGTGGCTTTGGTTGCCGAAGTAGAGGAATGGCGTATCCGTAAAAGATTGGAAACGCGTTATTTAGATCTAATGAGCCGCGATATTGATTCTGCCATTGATCAAGCCCTAGCGGCAAAAGAACAGGGTATAGCATTGAGTATTGGTGTGATGTGTAATGCGGTGGAACTGTTGGAAAGACTCATAGAAAGAAATGTAATTCCAGATACCTTAACAGACCAAACCAGTGCACACGATCCATTAATTGGGTATTATCCGATGGAAATGGATGTGGAAGCGGCAGATAGATTGAGAAAAAACGATCCAGATAAATATGTGGATTTAAGTTATAAAACCATGTATCGACA
>CAMAQS010000082.1 GCA_945860565.1 Chitinophaga pinensis
ATGACACTTCCATTTGAGGTAACCATTGGTACAAAATCACCCACTTTTAAGGACAACTTCTTAGCCACACCCGCGCCCAATATCACGCCATTGGTATTGTTGTCTAAATCTCTAGGGCTTCCTTGCATGATGTATTGGTCGATATTGAATAATTCAGTTTCTTTCAAAATGTTTACACCGATCAAATTTCCATTCAACAATACAGAACCAGATTTGTAAAAAACCCGAGTAGAAACTTGTGGTGTTACTCCCTTCACCCTTGAGTCCGAAAGCAATGCATTCATAATACCGCGGTTATTGCGAATATTCGATTGACTTTTTTTCGGTTTAATTGAAAGTATTTCATGCATTATGTGAGAATCACCGTAGGTAGATGATAGTTCAATGGGTTGTTTTTTGCTGGGTTCAATTTGATTGTACACGCGAATGTGTGGAGTTCGGTTTAAAATTAACCCATCCAATAATCCATTGAGTCCAGTCATAAAACTGACCAAAATAATGAATGTTCCTATTCCAAATGTTACGCCCAAGGCAGCAATGGCTGACTGTTTTTTCCTAGCCAGAAGATGTGTTTTTGCGATTTTCAACAAGACACCTGATTTCATTCCGGGCGTTTTATCTTGCTTTTTTCAGTTAAACCGGATTTGATTTCTGCGATTGTCATGTTTTTTGCGCCAACCTGCACTTTTATTTTGCCTTTATCCGTTTCTACAAAATCTCCCTCAAGCAAATACGTTAGTGGTATCGTTAAAACTTGGTCTCTTTTAGAAATAATTATATTAGATTCAGCTGTTAATCCAGGGTATAGGGTAGGGGTCTGTGTTGTGAATTCTGCTTCTACTTTAAAGGTTTGTGTTTTCTCATCCATTGCGGGCAAGATTTTGGTAATTTGGGCATTATAAGTACTTGAAAAGGCATCCATTTTCACAACAACTTCCTGACCAACTTTTATCCTTGTTATGTCTGATTCGTCAATTTCCATTTCAACAATAAACGTTTTAACATCCCCCAAAACAGCAAAGACTTGTTGAGGAGAAACCAATTCTCCAATTTTTGAAGGCAAGGAATAGACTTTTCCATTCAAATTGCTTCTTAATGTATAATTTTCATTTGCTTTTTTTGCCAATAACCGATTGTTTTTTGCTATGTTTATGTTGGTTGCAGTTTGAGATTGCAATAAATTCATTTTTTGCTTGGTAGCATTGAGGGAATTTTCGCTAGTTGTAAATTTCAATTTGGCCATTTCAAGTTGTGATTTAGAGCCCACTCCTTGACCGTATAAAGTCTGTTGTCTATCGAAATTTTGTTTATCAAAATCCCGTTGATTTTCCAGAGATTTTACTTGAAATGATAACTCTTCCAATTGTTTGGTGGAATTTAATGCATTTTTTAATTGGGATTCGGCATTCAGTTGATTGAGGCTTGAATTTGTATTCTCAACTATGGCAATAATATCACCCTTGCGAACAACATCTCCCTCTTTTACTTTATACTCAATTAATTTTCCTGTAATCTCAGCTCTTTGTGCAAATTGGTTGTTAGCCAATATTTTAGAGCTTGCATAAACGGATGTAATGAGTTCTTTTGTTTGTGGTTGAATATAATTTGAGTTGTTTTTGCAAGCATACAATCCCACAATAAAGGACAATGGGGTAAGCAATCGTTTCATAATACAAAGTTTACGCATAATTTGCCTTACTTAAACCGAAAACCTAAAATTTATTATTCTTAAAAAACTCTTTGTCCGGAGATATAAGTTTTCTTTACTTTAATCTTTTTGAGTTTTTCCACCTCAACCGTGAGTAAATCATCTGACAACACAATGAAATCGGCGAATTTGCCAACTGTTATACTGCCTTTAACTTGGTCTTCCCGGTTTGCGTGTGCTGCCCATAAAGTCATTCCCAAGAGGGCCTGATTTCTTGTTAAAGCCTGATTAGGCAAAAAAGGTTGCTGTAATTTGCCTTGAATGTCTTTTCGTTGTGTGGCACTATAAAATGTAGCCATCGTAGAAATGTCTTCTACTGGAAAATCAGTGCCTAATGCAATGATTCCACTCTGTTTTAATAAATCAGAATAGGCGTAAGCTCCTGTAATTCTGGAGTATTTGTTTCTTCCTTTTGGGGGATGACTGTCGTTGCATAATCTATCCAGCGCCCAGGGTGCATCTGAGGTGGCATGAGTTGGTTGCACACTCGGTAAGATGGATTTATTGGCAATTTTCTTTTGATCCTTTGGATCCATAATTTGGGCATGTTCAATGCGCCAACGGGCATCGAAATTCGCAGGAATTGTTTTCGAAAAAATATCTGCAACAATGGCATTTGCGCTGTCACCGATGGCATGAACACAAACCTGAAAATTCTTAGAAAGCAAATAGCTAGAATAAAAGGTAAGTTCACTCACTGGCGTAATTTGTAAACCATGGTGGTGGTGTCTATCGCAATAGGAAGATTTTAACAAAGCACCCCGAGACCCCAAAGCCCCGTCGAGATAAATTTTCATGCTTCGGATGGACATAAATTCGGTTTCTTCAATGTTCCCAGATGCAATGGCCGCCAAACTTTCGGGATTGGCACTAAGCATAGCATAGAATCGCATTTTAAGCATACCAGATTGTTGTAGTTTCTTAAGAAAATTGATTTCATTCACATTTAAACCAGCTTCATCTAAGGTCGTTAAACCTTGAGCATAGCAGTTTTTGGCTCCCTTACTCACCGTTTCTGTAAGCGTTTTTTCGTCCATTGGAGGTATTTTACTTTGTATCCAATCGGCCGCATTATCAATAAATACCCCAGAAGGTTTGCCATCCTTGGTTTTTACTATTTCTCCTCCATTAATTAGGGTATCCCAATTTTCATTTAAAGTTTTCAATGCAACGTCGTTTAACCAAATGGCATGTCCGTCAACTCTACTCAAGCAAACAGGCTTTTTAATGCCATTTAAATCGCCAGAAACCGGGAAATCTTTGGTTTCCCATAGATTTTGATCCCAACCTCGTCCAATTACCCAATCACGTTTGCTTTTTCTAGCGAATTTTTTAACTGCTTTAACGGTTTTTTCCTTTGAAACCATTCCAAATAGGGCCACTTCTTTACGGCC
The DNA here is from genome assembly GCA_945860565.1 of Chitinophaga pinensis. Taxonomy (GTDB): domain Bacteria; phylum Bacteroidota; class Bacteroidia; order NS11-12g; family UBA955; genus VMCP01. The sequence continues at coordinate 3,103 of CAMAQS010000082.1, forward strand.
TCTACAATAGGCCAAGAAGTGGCAATGGGCGTCTATAAAACCAGGTGTTATGACACCTGAATGACTTAACACTTTGGCACTGGGATATGAAGTTTTTGCATCGAATAAAGAGCCTGTGAATATGATATATCCATCTTTTACAGCAAAACATTCTATGCTGGTTTGAAGGCTGTCCGCAATGTAAACTTTTTGAGCAGTATGGATCTCAATATTCGATTGTGCAAGTATATTTTTAGATGTAAATACAGACAAATTTAGAATCAAAATGAATAACGCTGATTTTGCAAAATATTTGCTTATGCTAAGTACCATTCGTAATTTTACTTTTTATTTATCGCAAAAATAGACATTATATGAAAAAGCTCATCATCATAGTAAGCATTGTTGCCGTTTTGGGTATAATTATTGGATTATACTTGTACAATAAGCCGTCCGAATTCAAAAGTACTGGCAAACCAGATTTTGAAGTAAATCTAACGGATTTTACAAAAGAAGGAATTGAAATAGCAGACAGTATTTTTAATAAAAAATATGTAGGGAAATCAGTAAGGTTTTCAGGAACAGCACAAACCATCAAAGAAAACGATGGGGCTATAAGTATCCAAATGACGACAGACCAGGAAGAAGTGGTTGTACTGGCTGGTTTTCATGCGAGTGTTTCTAAGGAAGCAAAATCGATTAAAGCGGGAGATAAAGTTCAGCTTCAATGTGAATGCAATGGTGTTTCTAAACCAGCGGATGAAGAAGATTTACTGTCGGAAATCGTATTTACACTTTCTCGTTGCAGTGCAGTAAAATAAATTTTAAAATAAGTTAAATCAAATTTCCAATAATCAATAAAAACATGAAAAAAATAACATTTCTTACCATCTTAGCACTTTTCGCTCTCAATTTAGATGCTCAAACTTTCAAAACCAATGAAGGTAACATTAAATTCATCAACAAATCAAGCTTAGAAGAATTCGAAGCGGTAAACAATCAAGTTACAGCAGCAATTTCGAGTAAAGGGAAGGTGCAATTTCGCGTTCCTATCAACTCCTTTCAGTTTGAAAAGAAACTGATGCAATCGCATTTTCAAGAGAATTACATGGAATCCAATACATTTCCCAATGCAACTTTTTCTGGTTCTGTAACGAAAATGGATGGAGTGAATTTGACAAAAGCGGGGGAATACAACGTAAAAGTTGCTGGTATATTCGATATGCATGGCGTTTCTAAGGCAGATACGTTGTCAGGTAAACTCATCGTTGCCAAAGGTACCGTAAAGTTGGTTTCATCTTTCTCAATTAAATGCAACGATTACAACATTAAAATTCCTGCAGCCGTTTCGAGTAAAGTGGCCAACGAAATTAAAATCAATGTGAACTGTCTAACAGCCATCGCTGAGAAAAAATGATCACTAAACGTTTAGTAGGCCTCAGTTCACTTTTGATACTGAGCGGTATGTCTGCGTTTTATAGTTCTTGTCAACACGAGGTTTTACCAACTGTAAATCCGGATTCTTTGTGTTTTGAAAGGGATGTATTGCCTATTTTTACATCTAATTGTGCCATGAGCGGATGTCATGATGCCATTAGCCGGGAAGACGGTTATGAGCTAACAAATTATGCTACGATTACTCAAAAAGGAATAAAAGCCGGAAATGCCAAAGATTCTAAAATATGGGAAAGTATTGAAGATGGTTCAATGCCACAAAATGGAACACTCACAAGTTTACAGAAATCCATCATTAAAACATGGATTGAAAGTGGTGCGCTAAATGGCATAAATTGTGTATCAAGTTGTGATTCTAATAGCTTTTCTTTCAGTAAAAACATCTCTGGAATTATTTCGACCAATTGTTTGGGCTGTCATAGATCACCTAATCCATCTGGCGGTGTAGATTTGAATGGCTACGATGCTGTAAAATCAAGTGCCCAATCTGGTATACTTTTACATGCACTTAAAGGAACAAATGGATATGTAATAATGCCGCCATATCCGACAACACCAATAAGCGATTGCCAAATTACACAAATTAACAAATGGATAAATAATGGGTACAAAAATGATTAAACTAAACCGAATTGCCCTGGTTGTATCGGCTATCACATTTTTTACAGGTTGTTATTACGATAAAACAGACCTTTTATACGGTGAAACTGTTTGTGATACCGCACTCGTTTCTTACGCAACATCGATAAATCCTGTAATGGTAAGCCAATGTGTTTCGTGTCATTCAGGAAGTTTCCCTTCTGCAGGTATAAATTTGGAAAATTATACTGCTGTAAAAGCCTATGCCACGGCGAACAAAGCCAAATTGGTGGGTTCAATTAAATGGGATGGCACTGCCTCCAATATGCCAAAGGGTGGATCACAATGGTCGGCTTGCCAATTAAATACTCTTTCAGCGTGGATAAACCAAGGAATGAAGCAATGAGTACTTTTAAAATTTTAACACTTTTAGGAGTGTCTTTGATAACAGTAAATGCCACTTTTGCCGATGTGAATTTGGACTCAACAGAAAATCCAAAAAACCAATCTCTGCCCGTAAGTGAATTGCCATTAAAAGATATGAATATTCAAGCCCGGTCATTGAGACTTATAACGGGGCACACTGGTGCTACACTGCCAAAAGGAAGTTATGAATTGGCAATACAGCATCGATTTGGAGAAATAAGTTCTGGCGCAGAAAATTTATATGGAATAGACAATCTAAATAGCATGCGTATAGGTTTTGATTATGGTTTGTTTGACCGTTTAACCCTTGGTGTAGGACGCAGTAGTTTGCGTAAAACTGGAAATGCCTACTTGAAATGGCGTTTCTTAGGAAAAGAACAATCTCCATTTACCGTAACTTATCTTGCAGACGCCGCAATGGATGGAAGAAAAACAGCAGATTGGGGACTAAGTCCATTTTTTGCAACGCACCGTTTGAATTATACACAGCAGGTTATATTTTCCTATTGTTATAAAAATAATTTTCAAGTTGCTTTAGCACCAACAATTGTTCACTTTAATTTAGTAGATAAAGAGATTTACTCCAATGATATACCAGCTATTGGCTTTCAGGCCAGAAAGCTGATGACAAATCATATAACTTTGACATTTGAAGCAAATCAAGTCATAGACGGAATTGTAAAGGTTAAAGCAAAAACCAATCCCACAATTGGATTTGGTTTTGAATATTTTACCTCCCGACATGTATTTCAAGTTAATTTAACAAATGCCCGGACACTTAACGAGCCTTATTTTATGGTTTCAGATAATGTGTCTACTCAAATGAATTCTTTTTGTTTAGGCTTTAATTTAATTCGCAGATGGTAAAGTTTAGTAAATTCATTGTAGTGATGGCTTTCACTTTAATCCCCCAGTTCTTATTTTCTCAAGAGGATGATTTATTGGCTGATGAACCTGTAAAAGATGTAAAAGCACCAACCGCTGATTTTGCCTTTAAAACCACCAAAGTGATTAACCTGCAAAGCTCGGAAGTGACAGATGTGGGTGTTTTAGACTTTAAAATGATGCATCGTTTTGGTGCCTTAAATGCCGGTGCCTATGAAGCGTTTGGTTTAGATCAAGCAACTGTTAGATTTGGCTTTGAATACGGAATTATGAAAGATTTAATGGTTTCAGCGGGCAGAAGCAATGTGCGCTCAAACAAAAATTTGGATTTTTTAGTCAAATACAAATTGCTGTCTCAAACGCAAAATAATTCAATGCCCGTGTCTGTGCTATTTATTGCCGGTGTGCAATATCTAATAGGTGCCAATGCTAAAAATACCTTAACCGACAAGCAACGATCTTCTTATTTTGGACAAGCAATTGTTACTAGGAAATTCAATGATGATTTTAGTTTGTTGTTGTCTCCAACCTTTTTGATTAATGCTAAATCTAATTACGACCAAAGTACACAAGTGGCACTTGGGATAGGAATGAGGCAGAAAATATCGGTTCGAAGCAGTATTAACTTGGAATATATTCCGGTACTTACGAATAAAGGTGATGTATATAATTCGTTTTCAGTTGGTTTAGATGTTGAAACTGGCGGTCACGTTTTCCAATTTCACTTAACCAACAGCATGGGCCTCAACGAATCACAGTTTATCAGTAACAGTGTGGATCAATGGAATGCTGGTGGTATTCGTTTGGGATTCAATCTCTCTCGCGTTTTTACAATTGTTAAACCCAAAGGATTTTAAAGGTTAAATTCCATATAAATATGGATTCCCTTTAAAATGATAAATTCTTAATTGACCATTAGACATCCCTTTCTGACTTGCAGTTTTATTCGTGTGTTGAGTTTCAATACTTATCCTCAAAAATGACTCCGCATTCCAAAAGGGGATGTCTGATAACTTAATACAGTGAATCACTGTATTTCGATTATATCCCTTGAATTTGTTTGATTCCGAATGTCTATAATCTATCTGACTGAGTGCTTTATTGAATCCTTGATTTAAAATTGAACTAACCACATGAAAAGTCAATTGCGTATCGCTTGGAGCAAATGTAACCACCAAATAATCATTTTTTTCAATGGATTGACGTTCTTTCATTTCTTGATTTTTGTCGGTTATTTCAGACCATCGAAACAAATAATTGGAATCCAATACAACAGATAGGCTTTTAGTGGGGATGATTTTTGATGGATTTAACGTGTCTTTTTTTATGAAATAGTAGATACTGCCGCCAATAAAATGATCTTCAAGTCTTCCATTGCTCGGAATAGAAGTCAACCCAAATTTCAAAGCAGTAAATTGCATTAAATCAGTTCCACTATTCATAGCATATAATAAAGTATCGTTTGTACTTAGGTTCTGTATAATGGAATCTATAAAGTGCAATGAATTGGATTGATAATTGGAGAGATATAGAATGTTTGCTTTTTGGGGGATGTTTAACTGAGCACGATAAAAATTGAGGGTTTCTGAGGGACCGTCAACCAAAAATGTCCATTTACCAGCGGATTTGCTGGCTGATTTTTTTGCAATTTCTAACATTGGATATTGGAATTTGTCTTTCATGGCCAAATCGTAATGTTTCTTTTGAAATATTAAATTGAAGATTCCTAGAAATGCAATTAATGCAAAAAAACTAGCATGAATTTTTTGCGGTATTTGCGAAAATAAATATCCCCCAAAACCTAAAAATAAAGGTAGGGAGAAAAACATAACATTATCTTGTAAAACAGGCTTCCGAAACACCGAATAAAAGAATCCAACCAGTAAAACACCCAACCAAGTGGTTCCAAATACCCACAGATGTTTTGCAGGTTTAATCTTTTGGGAATAGATAAGCCATCCCCCAAAACCTACAGAAATTCCTACAAGAATAACCAGAATAATTTGTTGGTTAAATAAATAAAAAATGTGATTCCATAAAAAGTGGTAAGTGGGGATAGACAACCAATTCAGGCCTTTTAAATTTAAGTGAGCCATAAATATAGTCCATTGCGGTAAATACAATAGAAAAGATATACCGAGTATTTTGGCCATCCATTTCCATGAATCTTTGTAAAAGAACACAAAAATGATGGAATAAATCAGAATGGTTAATCCTGCAAAATAGTGAGAAGACAATGCAATTAGGGTACCTAAAATTGCTTGAATAAAAGCCCATTTTGAAGTTTTTAACCATATTCTTGAAATGCCATCTATCGCCATTAAAACACCAAATTGACCAATAATGTAAGGACGAACCCAGGTTGCAATGTCAACCGACCACCAAAGAACAGATAAAAATGAAATGGCAAAATTGGCTGTGGACTTATTAAAAACACGTGTTAAAATGGAATAGGAGAGGGCAATAGAACCAAGACTAATGATTACCCATAGAACTTTTAACAATATAAGTGGCAATTGCAGTTGGACAGTCAAGAACCAAATGAGGGTTTGAACTAAAAATGGATG
>CAMAQS010000083.1 GCA_945860565.1 Chitinophaga pinensis
ATGGGTTCTTACCATGGAAAACATGGATTTTTGACTTTCTCTCATCAAAAAAGCATCGTAAAATCATCCTTTTGGATGGATTTAAAACAAAAATACCCTCCTTACAAAGAATCTTCTCTTTGGTTAATTCGTAAATTCTTGCATTAAGAATTTAGTAAATTCTGCAAAGCCTGAAAAGTCTTATCGACGTTTGGCAACATTTCAAATTCCATTGAAGTATTTAATGGAACAGCAGGAACGTTGGCACTACCTATAGTCATGATGGGTGCATCTAAATAGGTAAAACACTCTTGACTCAGTCTGCCGGCCAAAGCTTCTGCAAATGAATTTTGAATTGTTTCTTCGGTCAAAATCAACACTTTACCGTGTTTTTTAACCAAATCGATGGTGGCTTGTTTGTCGTATGGAGCCAATGTTCTCAAGTCCAATATTTCAACTTTTCCGGGAAGATTTTTTGAAGCATTCAATGCCCAATACACTCCCATTCCATAGGTAATGACACCAACAGATTCGCCCATTTTAACGTTATCAGGATTGGCTTCTTGAACAACTCTTGCTACACCAAATGGGACAACATAATCATCGGAAGGCTCTGGCATTTTAGCAAGTTCGGTACCAGGCACTTTGCTCCAATACAATCCTTTGTGTTCAAACATAATTACAGGATTTGGATCATAAAAAGCTGCTTTCATTAAACCTTTCATATCCGCAGCATTGCTTGGGTAAGCAATTTTAATTCCCTTAATGGGCAAAATACTACTTTCTACTGTACCCGAATGATAAGGTCCGCCTCCACCATAAGCACCAGTAGGTACGCGAATAACACTCGCCACTGGAAATTTACCCATTGATAAATAACAACTTTTTGAGAGTTCACTCACCAATTGATTTATACCTGGCCAAATGTAATCGGCAAACTGTATTTCAACGATGGGTTTGCATCCAACAGCACTCATTCCAGCAGTACTACCAACAATATAAGCCTCTTGAATGGGGGTATTGAAAACACGATCTTTCCCATATTTCTGGGCCAAAGTTGCCGCTTCTCTAAATACACCACCCAATCTATGTCCCACATCTTGCCCATACAATAGGGCTTCTGGATGTGATTTTAAAATTTCATCCACAGCAAAAAGTGCGGCATCAACCATTACAATAGCATCTCTTCCTTCTGGTGTTCTTACACCCTTCTCTTCTGTAATTGTAGTAGGAGCAAAAATATGATCCATTAAAGTATTTCTTTCTGGATCTTCTGCTTGCTTGGCACGTTCAAAATCCCCCAAAACCAAACTTTCACACTTATTTTGGATTTCATTTAAGATACTTTCAGATTCGGCCAAACTTGATAAAAGTGTTTTTAACCTCGGCAATGGGTCTTGCCTTTCGTGTTTTTCCAAATCATCTCTGTACCATTCGCTTCTTACGCCACTGGTATGGTGGCCCAATAAAGGAACTTTAACATGAATTAAAATGGGTTCTCGCTTTTCTCTAACTGTTTGAATGGCTTGTTTCATTTCATCGTAACACTGCACGAAATCTGAACCATTTATTCGAATCCTTCTCAAACCTTTAAAACCAAGACCGTATTCAAAGGCATCCATGGCCCTCATCTCGTTGCCCGATGCTGAAATTCCCCAGTCATTGTCTTGAATTAAATAAATGATTGGCAATTTATGTAAAACCGCCATTTGCAATGCTTCCGCAACTTCGCCTTCGGTAACAGAACCATCCCCCAAAGAACACAAAACAACCGGTTTTTCGGCCGAGTTTAGTAGTCCTTGCGATTCCAAATATTTTATACCATGTGCTGCCCCAGTTGCAGGTATTGCTTGCATACCGGTTGCACTGCTTTGGTGTGGCATTATGGGCATATCAGGTCTATTTAGGGAGGGATGTGCGTAATAAGTCCGCCCACCGCTAAACGGATCATTTGCTTTGGCCAACAATTGTAGCATCAATTCATAGGGTTCCATACCCATAGCGAGCAACATAGACTCATCCCTATAATAAGGATAGACATAATCTATGGGCTTTAAATTTAAACCTGTAGCAATTTGTATTGCTTCATGTCCTTTTGATGTTGAATGAACATATTTAGTAATTGCTCTATTTTCATCGTAAACCTTAGCCATGGAACGTGCAGTTTGCATTAGTTCCCACGCTTTTAAAAGTATGCTTTTATCAACCATTGAAATAAGTTACAATTTTACGGATTTTTAACCCAAGTGACTATTAAAATTAATATTGTTGTGAATTATACCCATAAATTCCTTACCTAATATTCATTATAAATTTCATAACTTGCGCACCATCTTTAGATTTCTATGTATAAAAAATTACTGTTTTATTGCACCTTACTTTTGAAATATAAAATGGGATTTTGCCAAAGCACATATATTGGAAAATTCATCAATAAAAGTACTTCTACACCCATAGAGGATGTGAAAATATATACCCGTTTTGGCAGTGAAATTGCCCAAAGTGATGAAATGGGGTTGTTCAACCTGCCCTTAAACATCGACAAAATGAGCGTATTAAAAGCAAGATGTTTTGACCAAGAAATAGATTTTAATGTCATCAATTTTTCTGTGGGTCAAATAAACATTGTTGAACTCGATATTAAGGTTGATAAAATAGGAGAAGTAAACATCAAACAAAGCAGGCTTAAAGAAAAGCTTAAAGAATCCGCCTTAACGGTGGAAAGTATGTCTGCACAAAGCATCAAAGAAACACCTGCCTCTGACTTTTACGAAGCCCTTGGACATTTAAAAGGGGTGGATATTACAGCGGCATCCTTGGGTTTTCGGATTGTAAACACCCGTGGTTTCAACTCTACCTCACCAGTTAGAACCCTGCAAGTAATAGACGGTGTGGACAACCAAAGTCCTGGTTTGAACTTTTCTTTGGGGAATTTTCTTGGTGCTTCAGAGCTAGATATAGCCTCTCAAGAAATAGTGGTTGGTGCAAGTTCCGCATTTTATGGCCCAGGCGCATTCAATGGTGTGATTAGCTTAACAACCAAAGATGTTTGGAAAACACCCGGATTTAGCTACAAATTTAAAGTGGGTGAACGCCAGCTGATGGAAAACTCTTTGAGATATGCAAAGGTTTTCAAAAACAAATCAAACCGCGAATTCATCGCCCTGAAATTAAACTTCTACCACATGAAGGCTTATGACTGGGAAGCCACGAATAAAGATGTTGTACAAGACAGCAAGGTTGATGCCACCAATCCCGGAGGCTACGATGCCGTTAACCGATACGGCGACGAAGTTCTGAGACCTGGAGAATACGACCAATCTAGCCTAGGGGGCATGTTTGATCTGCCGGGTTTGGGACGATATTTTAGAGATGGATATTGGGAATCAGACATTGTTGACTACAATACCTATAACTTAAAAACATCCGCACAAATTGCGGTTAAACCTTTCAAAGACAAAACACTTGAATTCATTTTCCAAACCAACTACGGACAAGGAAGCACCGTATATCAAGGCGACAACAGATATAGTTTAAAAAACATCCAATTTTACCAAAACCGTCTAGAATTCAAGCATAAAAATGGCTTTGTTCGTGTGTATACCACTTACGAAGATGCCGGAAATACTTACGATGCCGTTTTTACTGCTCTATTGTTGCAAGAAGCCGCTAAACCAGCAGATTTATGGGGAGGCGATTATCAGAACAATTGGAGAACCAAATATGCCAATAAAGTAAAGGCTCTCTCCGGTTATCCCACTATTTTCCCTTTTCAAGATCCAGTGGGTTTTGCAGACTCCGTGAACCGAGTGATTCAAAACAACCTTGGGCTTATTACCAAATGGCATGAAGAGTGTCGGGCTTTGAGTAATAAATGGACAAACCACCAAAATCGACCTCACCAAGTAAATACGTACAACCGATACGAGCCTGGTACCTCACGCTTTGATTCTTTGAAGAATGTTATCACCCAAAGAAAAAGCTTTGGTGAAGGCGGCAGTGGGTTTTTTGACAGAAGTTCCTTGTACAACTATCAAATTGAACATCGTTTCCCCATTAAGAAAAATCACCTGTTCTCAGTTGGAACCAGCGGCAGGTTGTATACACCTAATTCTGCCGGAACAATTTTTGCAGATACCAACGGTCGCGTAATTCGGAATCACGAAGTGGGTGCTTATTTGGGTTGGGAATCAAAATTTATGCACAACAAACTTAAAATGAACGCGACCTTTCGTGCAGACAAAAACATAAACTTTCCATTTGTGTACTCTCCCGCATTGTCCTTTGTTTATACTCCGAAAAAAACCACGTTTTATCGTTTATCACTCAATTCTGGCGTTCGAAATCCCACTTTGGCCGATCAATATTTGTATTATAATGTGGGACGTGCAATACTGCTTGGAAACATCAACGGATACAAAAATTTGGTAACCATGGGTTCATTAAACAATTACTTTTTGGTGGCTCAGCCAAGTTTGTCGCTGTTGTCTTATTTTAATGTAGATCCTGTTGTCCCCGAAAAAGTAAAAAGCATCGAATTGGGTTACAAAGCGTTTTTGTATAAAAACAAACTAAACATTGATGCCAGTGCTTATTTTAGTTATTATCAAGATTTTATTGGATATCAAATAGGTTTTGACCCGCTTATTAATCCCCAATTCCAAAGGGTTATTGGCGGTCAAGTTTATCGCGTGGCAACCAATGCAAAAACAGATGTAACCACGGTAGGTACATCTATTGGTGTTAATTATTTTTTTGCAAAAAATTACACATTTGGATTCAATTATAGCTTTAATCAGTTAAACAAAATAGAAAAAGACGATCCGATTATCCCCGCATTCAATACCCCTCCCAATAAATTCAATGTCTCTATTGGAGGATCCCAAATATCTATTCCAAAGCTTAAATTAAACGACTTGTCTTTCAATGTAAACTTCAAATGGATTCAAGGTTTTCTTTTTGAGGGATCACCACAGTTTACAGGGAATATAAATTCATATTATTTGGTGGATGCAATGATTGCTAAGGAAATTCCAAAGTATCACATTCAACTTAAAATGGGCGCATCCAATTTAACAAATAACATGGTGATGCAGGTTTATGGGGGTCCACAAATTGGAAGAATGGCTTATGCAAGCATTCTTTTTGATTTGGTGTCCAATTAGATTTTTATAATTTATTGTTTACATTTGCCACACCTTATTAAAAAAACTATGATAAAAAATTTACTTTTCACAATTGGTTTTGGGGTTTTAACCGTTGGGTTAAATGCTCAAATTCGTTATGTAGATAACGTACTGGATGAAAGCCAAATTACGGTTGACAAAGACATCACTTACGGGTCTAATTACACTTTACTTTACGGAGATCAAGACACCGTTAAACCTGGATTTCAACCAAAATTGGAAAATTTGTTGATGGACATTTATTTTCCAACTGACGGAAGTACAAATCGTCCTTTGATTATCTATTTACATACTGGAAGCTTTTTACCTCGTTACATCAACAATACGCCTACAGGTTACAAAGACGACAGTGCAACAGTAGCTATGTGTATGGAATTTGCGAAAAAAGGCTATGTTGTTGTTTCTATGGCTTACAGACTGGGCTGGGATCCACGTTCTTTGGATGAAACCGTACGCAGAAGCACCATCATTAACGCTGCCTATAAAGGGGTACAAGATTTAAGTGCTTGTATTCGCTTATTTAAAGAAGAAGCCTCTGCTTTAGGCAATCCTTACAGTATCGATACTACAAAAATTGCCATTGGTGGACAAGGCACTGGTTCTTACATTACCAATGCATTTGCTGGTTTAGATAGACAAGACGAAATTAAAATCAATAAATTTAGAGATCCTCAGAGTGGAACTCCATTTGTGCAGGACGCCGTTTGGGGTGACCGTCATGGTTTTGGTGGATTACCTGGTTACAACAAAGTTAACACCCCCGGTTTCAAAGCCGAAGCGCAAGTTTCATTTGCCATTGGTGGTGCTTTGGGTGATACTTCTTGGATGGAAAAAGGTGAAATCCCTACCATTTGGGCACATTCTATAGACGATCCATTTGCACCTTATACCACTGGTATGGTTAACGTACCCGGCACAACATTGCAAGTAGTTGAAGTATCAGGTGGATACGACGCCATGAAACGTTGTCAAGAATTGGGAAATACTGCCAAATACAAAGGCAAAGTAATGGATAATTACACCAGAGAAATCAATAAATTAAATGACGGAATTGATGGATTATACCCAATCGCAGGAATTCAAAACTCCTCAGGACCATATGAATGGTATGATACCAACTACATTAAAACTTTGCCTCCTCAGTTTTACAATGTTCCAGCTATTTTAGGTGGTGCTAAATTATCTAATCCTTTGATGAGCAAAACCAGAGCAATGAAGTTCGTTGATACACTTCAAGGATATTTAGCTCCTAGAATTGCGGTAAGTCTTGGTTTAGTTGACCGTGTAGGTATTTCTGAAACCAATATGGCTACCAATGTAACCATTGCACCAAATCCAACTAAAAACCACATCATTGTTCACAACAACTGGGAAAACAACAATTTAAAATCGATCAAAATTTTCTCAATCAATGGACAATACATTACTTCTCTAAATGTAACAGGTGCACACAACGAATTTGACCTTAACTTGCCAAATGGATTGTACTTGTTATCTATGGAATTTGATAACGGAATTGGTACTAAAAAATTGGTAATCGAATAATTCAATCATATTTAAAATTCTTTTAAAAAAGGTTGCCTCAAAAGGGCAGCCTTTTTTTATTTGTCGGGTCGACCCTTGTGGTCGACCGAAAGCAGGGGCGACCACAAGGGTCACCCCTACGAGGGTCGCCCGGCAAATCCATTATTTCAAAACAATTGCTACTTCGTTCCTGCGATTCACCACATCCCACGGTGCGTTGTAACCCATATACATTAATGAACCCGAATATTGCAGGTTGTTTGCCTTTAACGTTGCAATTAATTCATCGCCGTGTGCTTTTATTTTAGCGCTGTTTGAATATCCCCCGAAACGAATAACGGCCATAATTTTAGATTGCTCTTTGATTAATTTTACCCGATTTGAAGCCGGAACAGGCAAATCGTCTATGCTGTACTCACTGGGCATCACAAACGACATCGACGCAGAATCGCCCATGTTCATTATAACGGGCGCGGTCATGGCGATTTTCTGCTGTTTCTGATTTCCCCCGAAAATATAGTTTGCAACCGTTCTAAATCCGTTGCTGCCCGAACTGTCGTAATCTGAATTCATCAACGATGTTTGAGCCAAAATCATGCCCGGATATTCTCTGATTTCAACCTCACCCAAAGTTCTCAAAACACGGTATTTCGGTGTTTCAATGTCTTTGAATCTAAACGAATAAAACAAAATGCCTATTCCCACCAATGCAACAATCATAACAGTCAATGTCCAAATCTTCATATCTCTATAACATTCATTGATATAGATTTGTTTTACTATCGACGCCGGGTCTTCCGTCGTTGGGTGGAATCCTGCCGGGTCGACCGATGTTGGGTCGACCCTCGTGGTCGACCAAAATAGGACCGACCGATATGAACCTAAAATTTTTAATAATATTATAATAATTTGGATTCTAATAAGAATTCTGCTATTTTGCTTATTCAATGTCTTTAAGAAACAGTCCCATCGGTTCAAACGGATATTTCGCTAAATGTATTGGCATCCATTCGACCCTTGTGGTCGAACCCTTGTGGTCGAACCCTTGTGGTCGAACCCTTGTGGTCGAACCATATAAATTGACCCTGGTTGGGTCGAAACTGACTGGGTCGACCCTCGTATTTGACCGTCCGATATAGCGTCGACCAATATAAAGCAGGCTTTAAAAAAGCAATTATTAGATATTCCCAATTCAAAAAGAATCCACCTTTTTCTAACGATGAATGCAGCGTAGACCCTCGTCGGGTCTACCCTCGTGGTCGATCAAATCGTGGTCGAACAATCCATTTAAAAATTACACCATAGACACCTTAATAAGAAACACATAAATCAAAATTAATTAATATGAAAATACAAACTAAACTAAAATCAACACTTCTGCTTTTAACAGCAGCCATTACCATGTTCTCTTGCAGCAAAGAAGAGACAACCACTGAAACACCAAAAACACTGGATAAGTCCAAATTATACGATAAAAAATGGTGGTCTAAAAATATAAAAGGGGATTATATTTTGCACAATATAAAATCAAACGGTACGTATAGTATTGATGGAACTTGGCGCTGGATAAACAATTCGGATACCATGGAAATTATTGGATCAGATGGATCTGATCCATATGAATTTGTATTTCATTGGTGCACAACCAACGAGATGTCAGGCAACCGAGTAGGTGATGCAAATCCTATTTTATTTAAAGACGCAGCATGGTAAAAAGCAGAATCTAAAATACCACCCAAATTACCAAAACCAATAAACCATGTTTACACTGCGAAACCTTGTATTGTGCGCCGTTATTTTCTTTGGCGGTATCCAATTTGTCCATGCGGGCAGGTAGGATCGACCCTCGTGGTCGACCACAAGGGTCGACCCAACAATGGCCGCCCCGACAAGGGATAATACCAGCGATTAGAATACGAAATCAATTTAAAAAAACATCCCCCA
>CAMAQS010000084.1 GCA_945860565.1 Chitinophaga pinensis
ATAAGGTGAGGGGGTTTCATTTCTGGGGATATGCAGGATTGCCCGAAAATGTAAACGAAACCAAGTATTTCATGCTTCCCGGCATGGCGTATTCCGCCGATCCGCCGCAAGAAGAGCAAGGGTTGTATTCGGTATTCACTTCCGACAAAACCACGTGGAAGGTAATCCGCAAGTATGCCAAACGAATGAAATAAAGCGTCAAATCGATTGGGTTAAACGACGAATTTCTTGGGGGTCACTGTACCAGAAGCCTTGTTTTGACTGTGTTTTACAAGTGGCATGAATCTCTTTCGCTCCAGTTTTTTGCAAAACATCTCTTCCATTGTTGGCGGTTACACCACAGCCCGGCATAATGGAAATTGATCCGGAATAGCTATCAATCAACTGTTTAAGTAAATCAAGTCCCAGTTGTACATTTTCTTTTTGTCCGCTGCTTAAAATGCGTTCAAAGCCCAACTCAATCAACGTTTCAGTGGCTTCGAATGGATTTGATGTTTGGTCAAACGCACGGTGAAAAGTTGCGGGACCATCCCACAACCGCAAAAGCTCAGAACAGCGTTTAACATCTATATTGCCATACCCGTCTAAAATGCCAAAAACAATGCCCTTCAAACCCAAATTCTTGCACACTGCGATGTCCGCTTTCATGGTTTCAAATTCAGCTGGAGAGTAGCAAAAATCCCCTGCACGCGGACGAATCATGGCATAAACTGGCAGCTTCAACTCCGTAGACTGCTTTAACAATCCGTAGGATGGGGTGCATCCGCCTTCCAACAAATTTTCAAACAACTCAATGCGGTCTGCGCCATTTTCTTGCGCATGTACACACGAAATCCAGTTGCAACAGGCAATTTCTACGGTGGTTTTCATTGTTTTAACGGATTTTATTGGGGTTTATCGTTTTTGGTTTTTGTTTTTTGGGGATTAAAACTCGCCGATTCGTGTTTTTGGTGCGTTAAATTGGGGTTGGTTACGGTATAGTCAAAGTCGGGATTGATGGAGTAGGAGCCGAATTCGCCTTTTTTGTTGATGGCAATGAATCCAACTTGATACTCACTGGGTTTTAGTTTAGACTTGGACAGGATGCGTTCTATGGCTTTTTTGCAAGCTTGGGTGGGGTGCAAACCTTGCCTCATGTATTCCACTACCAAAAAACTGCCGCAGCAGCGAATTACTTCTTCCCCAAGTCCGCTGCATGTTGCGGCTCCAATTTCATTGTCCACATATAAACCGGCACCAATCAACGGCGAATCGCCAATTCTGCCACGCATTTTAAAGGCCATTCCGCTGGTAGTACATGCACCACTCAAATTGCCTTTTGCATCGATGGCAATTACGCCAATGGTATCGTGGTTGAATTCGCCGCCATCCAACTTTTTGGGTGCCGCTTCCGGCACGACCGTATTTTTTGGAGCTTGATTTTGTTTTTCAATGTTTATTACCGGACGGTATTCTGATTTTTTCAGCCAGTCTTGATACGATTTATTGGCGTGTTCGCTCAATTCTCCCGATTCCAAAGGAAACCCCTGACTCAGTGCAAACTGCTGCGCTCCTGAACCCGTTAAAACCACGTGGGGTGTTTTCTCCATCACCATTCGTGCTACTGAAATGGGGTGTTTAATGCGTTCTAAGGCCAGAACAGACCCGCATTGATGTTCGGAGTTCATGATGCATGCATCTAAGGTTACAATGCCATCACGGTCGGGATTTGCACCCAATCCCACGCAACAATTGTTCGGATCGAGTTCGCTCATTTTTGCAGCCGCTTCTACCGCATCCAATGCCGTCCCCCCCAAAGATAAAATACCCCAAGCTGCAGTATTGGCCGCCACTCCTTGGTTGTGCCATGTGCTTAAAACCACAGGAACTACCGTTTTGTCTTTGGAAGTGCTAGAATCAGTTTCAAACGGATTGTCTGTTGTTTGATCTTCTGTTAACGGATTTGGCAAAGGCAATTCGCTTTTCGCACCCAACACCCGATTTATACCATACAAACCAGAGGCAATACCCATGGATTTTAACCAATGTCTTCGTTTCATGATGAATGCAAAGATGTAGAATTTTTGCACTACATGATAATGGATTCAGATTATTTTACCTGTATTTCAGAACAAAATAACCATGGAGATTCTCCAGCTCCGGGGTTATTTGCTGGAATTTTATTGGGTCCAATGGCCACAATGCGAATGTATTTAAATCCTTTTTTTAGTTTACAAGCTAAAATACCAGAAGCCGATGTGTTGAGGCTTTCAACAGAGATTTCATTTAACATCTTGAAATTCTTGCCGTCTTTGCTTCCTAAAACAGCTAAACTCTGAGGCAAATGTATCCAACTCTCTGGTGCATTTAGAAAATATACGAATACGCTGTCTTTTTTGCTTGATTTAGCATCTAGTGTCAGGGTGGCGTCCATCGTGTCGCCCAGCCAGCCTAACCATTCTTTTGAAATCCAAGGATTGTTGCCTACAATGCCGTCGTTTAGGGTCAATGGACCACCAATATTGTACCGAACACTGGGATTATTGCGCAGGAAAATGGGTTTTGCCGTGGCCTTATTTACATAAAAAGTTTTGTTCCATTTTTTATCCAATTTTTCAGTCTCGGTATAGGCTTGTATTTGGCAGGATTCCGAAATAGACAAGGGTTTAGAATAGACTTGAAAATCGCTAAAATCAGACGTTTTTGAAAGCGGCTTCATCGAATACAAGATATTTTTTTCGGGAAAATTACAACTCAACGACAGTTGCAACTGCTGATTTTGGTTTACCGATAATTCAGATTTCAGTTGGTAAATTGAACGCGAATAATTTAATTTCTTTTTGTCGTAATAATTAAAATGCGGCAACAAACGCCCCCGAAACTCTGAAAAATTTCGGCTTGCATTGGGGATTTTGGCGGTATTCCACAACACTTCCGATAGGGCTCCGAGCCGTGGCAAAATCATATACAAAACATGCTCAGGCGTGGCGATGTATTCTGTCCACACATTGGCTTGTGCGCCCAAAATATACGATTGGTACTGCGGTTCCAACTCCTGTGGAATGGGCTCAAATGAATACACTTTTTCTACGGGCGTAAATCCGCCAATGGCCAATGGTTCAGCGTCTCTTTCACCCTGATAATGATCAAAATAACAATGTGAACCGGGTGTCATCACTACCGAATGTTTTTGTCGTGCAGCGAGCAATCCGCCTTCTGTTCCACGCCAACTCATTACCTGCGCGTTTGGCGACAATCCACCTTCCAGAATTTCATCCCAGCCAATGATATTTCTGTTTTTTGAAGTCAAATAGGCATCTATTTTACGGATAAAATAGCTCTGCAATTCCTCTTCCGAAACCAACGCATTGGCGCGTTTGGTTTGCTGACAAGTGGCGCATGATTTCCATCGGGTCTTGGGTACTTCATCGCCACCAATGTGGATGGTTTTACCGGGAAACAAGTCTAAAACCTCGTCCAATATGCCGTATATAAATTGAAAGGTGCTGTCGTTTACACAAAATACATCTTCACTTACTCCCCACATGGTAAGGGGTTCCAAGGGTTTTTTATTGCAACTAAATTGGGGATATGCAGCCAACGCGGCCCTGCAATGTCCGGGCATTTCTATTTCAGGAATCACCTCAATATTGCGCTCTGCAGCGTACCGCACAATTTCTTTTACTTCCTCTTGTGTGTAAAAACCGGAATGTGGTTTTTGGTCCCCCACATAGGGTTGAAAGTTCTTGGCAGTCATGGTTTCCTTTCGGAAGGAACCAATTTCATGCAGTTTGGGGTATTTTTTTATTTCAATGCGCCAGCCTTGGTCGTCTGTTAAATGCCAGTGAAAGGTATTGAATTTATAGAATGCCAACACATCCAAATATTGTTTTATGAATGCCACATCGAAAAAATGTCGGCTCACATCCAAATGCATTCCGCGGTAATTCAATACCGCAGAATCCACAATATTGCCTACAAAAACGGTTTTGGTTTCATTTTTAACTGCATTCGATTGCATTTCAAGCAATTGGTATAAGGTATTCCCGGCATAAAATGCTCCCAATTTTCCTTTGCAATGTATGGTGATGACAGAATCTACACGCAGCTCATAATAACTTGGATTTTTGCTCGCATGTTGGGTAGTGCTGTCAATCCGTATTTCGCGCGTTTCAGAAGGGGGTTGTTTTTGGTTTTGGGGGACGTTAACTGTGCCCGAAAAAGAAACCTGATTCATCCAGAATGCCATTTCTGGCTTGTAAAGTGCATTTTCTGCGATTTTTACAGAACTTATCTGCAATTTTTTTTGCGAAAACTGCGCATAGGCAGGTTTGGGAATGATGGGATGTTGTCTCGGCGATTGTTGTGTCGCAGAACTTAAACTTAGAAATAAGGATAACAACATACTAATATTCTATCCAAAAGGGGTGTGTGCTGCCGTTATCCGCAACAAGGAAATACAGTCCAACGGACAATTTTTCAACCTGCACTTGGCACGATTTGCGGTTCAAAGTATAGGCCGATTTAGGCATTTCTACACCCATTGAATTGTATAATTTTGCTGAATGAAATCCATCTGAAAGGGCCATTTCATTGTGCAAGGGAGTTAAAACGGGCGTATTTTTAGTGCCTTTTTTAGATGTGTTTTTAATGAAATCGGTGTGCAGTTGGTATTCGTAGTTCCACAAACTGCTGCTGTCTTTTACAATGCTGTTGGTGGTATTTACAATTTGGGCATTTTCTTTTTCGGTTACAAACGGGGCATGTTTACCGGTAGTCAATAATTTGTCGAATAGGGAAGTGTAAATCACCCCTGCCGCCAACAAAGAGCCTGCTCCCGAAGGATGACTGCCATCGGGTTCGTACAATGAAATTTGGGTACTGTCTTTAATGTCCCTCCAAACGGAAGCAACCGGTGCAACCCTGCATGAGTTGTCCTTGGCCATTTGAATGTATCGTTGGCGCAACAGCTCGTTCATGCCTTCAAAGGTGCATACTGGAGGCCAAGTAGCACAATTTTGGGCATCGCCAATCTGCCGTCCCCAGGTCATGAAAAACACAATGCGCATTTTGGGATTGTACACCCTCAGTGAATCCACAATTTGCTTGGCATAAGGAAAACAAGAACTTTCCACCTGGTCTAATGGAAACGAGGGCAATTGACTTTGTTCTTGCAACACTACCGCATCGAAATTTCCATTGCGCAATTGGTCAAAAAAGTCCGGGGCGCTGCAATGGTTTGAAAACGTAAATCCGCCGGGAGAACGGTCAAACGATTCAAAAGTATCTCCATGGCTTTCTGCCACCATTCGTGTAAGGTTCGATAAATCGTTGCTTCCGGTGTAGCTATTGCCTACAAATAAAACCCGTTTGATGGTTTGGGCGTGGACGCAATAAATAGAGGAGGTAAATGCCAGAAAAAGGACAAAATTCTTGATTTTCATCGTGTTCAAATTTACACCATGAAGCGTTTATCCTCAAATTTTTTTTCAATTAACAAGTTCCATCCACAGCGCAAGAATCGCCTTCGGAGACCTCTAGTTGAGATTTACTGTGTGTTTTTTGCCAATTTGAAAAGGAGGTTTGCAATGTTTGCAAAAATGCCGACGAAGCTTGTGCACCTGAAATGGCATATTTTTGATCAAACACAAAAAAGGGCACTCCACGAACTCCAATTTGAGACGCTTCGTAAATGTCGCGTTCGATGTCGTTTAAATAGGTGCCATCGGCAAAAATTTTGGTCAATTCTTCGGTGTTTAATTCCAAAGATTTTGCTATTTCCATCAAAATAGAGGGTTCGTCTACGTTTTTACCGTCTGTAAAATAGGCTTTGAACAACAGTTCTTTGGCTTGGTTTTGTTTTCCGTGTTCTTTGGCAAAATGCAACAGTTGATGTCCTTTCACTGTATTGGCCATAACCGCTTGATTTAGGTTAAACGCGATGCCTGAATCTGCTGCCATTTGGGTAACATGTTCGCTCATTTGTTGGGTGTATTCCAAACTCCAGCCTTTGGATTCTGCCAATTCTTGATTCAAGCTTTTTGTGGGATTGGTAACCAAATCCGGTCTAAGCTGAAAGCTTTTCCATTCAATTTCCAATTTTTCGGTATCGGCGAATTGCCCAAGTGCATTTTCGAAGTTACGTTTTCCTATGTAGCAGAATGGACACATGATGTCGCTCCAGATTTCAATTTTCATGGTGTTTGTGGTTTTTTTGATGGAATTCTAAAATTGGGTTTTGGAATAGCATTTAAAGATGCAAAATTAAGAGATTCAGGCTGCATTACAGCCAAAAAACGACAAACGTGGCATTCTAAACGAAGATCCTTAAATTCATCATCAAACAATTCAACAAACAAATGACAAAGCAAAATTGTGCGAGAATGGATTTATCTGTTATTTGCTGTTCTTGATCTTAGAAAGGGGTATTAGTGCTTTTAATTTATTGAATAAAAGCATCTTCTTGACGGATTGAGACAGGATTAAAATCCAATAACATGACTGAAATTATTCCGACGTTTGACTTTTACCAGACTATAAATAGTGACATTTCTTTTGAGTACCAAAGGCTAGAAACCAGTTATAGGGATTACGATTCTAGTCATCCTCATAGGCACAATTGTTATGAAATTGTCTTTTTTGAACGAAGTGGGGAAGAGCATCATATTGATTTTAAACGTTATGACATAACAGAAAATACCATTCAAATAGTTTGTCCTGAACAAGTACATCTTTTAAAACGCAACAAGGATGTTACGGGATATGTACTTTCATTTTCTGCGGAATTGTTTCTCAGCATTGTAAAGAATAGCCAATTTTTGGACGCTTTTCCATTTTTAGTTCCATTGAACTCGGCACCGATTGTAAAACTAGAATTAGATCAAATTCCGCAGTTGATGTCGCTCATAAAACAACTGGAACAAGAGTATTTTTCATCCCAAAAAGACAAAAAAGACATGCTCGCTATTTTGTGTTTGCAGTTATTACAATTTCTTAAAAGACAATTTCCTCAAACCGAAAATACCGCAAATGAACAGTATTTGCCAAGTAGGTTTAAAAAAATGGTTGAACGAGAATACCTAAAAATAAACACGGTTTCTGAATATGCAGATTTGTTGGCGGTGTCGGCGGGTCACCTAAATGATATAGTGAAAAAAGCAACGGGTAAATCTCCAAAAATGATTATCAGTGAACATATTACAATAGAAGCGAAAAGGCTTTTGTATCACTCTCAGTTATCCATTAAAGAAATTGCATCCAATTTAAATTTCGAAGAGTCTTCTTATTTTATTCGCTTCTTCCGCAAACAAACCGGTTTAACTCCGATAGCATTTAGAAATAACATCCGCGAAAAGTACCATTAATTCCGCATTTTGGATTGTAATTAAGGATAGAAGGGAATCTATTTTTGAATTGTAGTTTGAGGCAGCGGCCAACATCACACAAACGTTCAAAATCGGTTTTTCAATATTTGTTTTGCATTTATTGCAACGGTTATGGAAAATTGATTTTGGGCACAGTTAAACCTTTTAATATAAATATGATGACAAAAAAAATTGCTGTAAAAATGACCTTGTTATTTTGCCTATTTGGCAAAATGGGTACCACAAATGCACAATGGACTCAATTGAGTTCTGGGACAACCTTAAAACTCAATGAAATTTTCTTTACTTCTAAAGACACAGGTTATGTAGTGGGAGATAAAGGAACCATTCTAAAAACCACTAACGCTGGAGAACAATGGATTGCACAAAAAGCCGGTGTTGGTTTGAATTTCAATGATGTTTATTTTATCAATGGAAGGCAAGGATGGATTGTGGCCGATTCTGGTACCATTTGCTCTACGGTTAATGGTGGAAACAACTGGAATTGCAGTTCTTTAGACTCTGCATTTAAGATTGATTTACATTCTGTTTATGTCTTGAATGAACAATCTATTCTGATTGGTGGAATCAATGAAGGCAGTTATGGATACATTGGAAAGTCCATCAACGGAGGGAAAACTTGGACACGGTCTACTATAGAAACGCATTTGTGGACGGTTGATATATTAAAAATCGCTATGGTGAATAAAGAGATAGGGTTTGCTTTAACACGTGGAATGGTTTTAAAAACAAGCGATGGAGGATTGAATTGGAAAATTACTGACACTTCCTCAGTTAAAAAAGGGCAGATGTTTTCTATTTTAGAAGATATAGCCGTGTTTCCTGGCAACGATACCATGTTTGTTTGTGGATGGTACACCCCCTATTTCGGATCTACCGAGAATGGTGGAGACAATTGGTCACACAATACAAATTCTGATTACTTTAATTTGGACTTTTTAACCCCAAAAGTGGGTTATGCTGTTGGATGGGGCAACATGCACAAAACCACCGATGGTGGCAAAACGTTTACGGATGCAAGCGGCGGAAATTCTTTCTTTTTTGGCAGCATTTATTCTATGGATTTTGTTGATGAATGGACAGGTTTTGCTTGTGGGGATTATGGACTGATTATCAAAACCACAAACGGAGGAAATACGACAGCCAGCATCACAAATCCCCCAAGAACAAAAGAGTTTATATCGGTTTACCCCAATCCCACGGATGGTGTCATTCAGTTTTCAAATGAAATGGCCTCG
>CAMAQS010000085.1 GCA_945860565.1 Chitinophaga pinensis
ATGTAACCAAATTGAAACCAAGATATACAGTGGGTGCAGAATATTTCTTTACCCCTAGGACGTACGTTCAAATGGTAGGTGGATATGGATTTGGAGCAAAAGGCGACAAATCATTTGTTTCAGCATCGTTTCATAAAGAATTGGGTGAAAGTGTAGATGTGCGCATCAACTACGCCATGTACGATTTTAGTGATTTACAAAACCGTTTGGGTTTTGGTCTAAGTTTGAACCTTGGAGGACTTATTCAACTTCATGGTAGCGTTAATAACGTATTGGCTGCCGTTAGTTATGGTGCTGCACAGAGTATTTCTGGAACATTTGGGTTAAACATTAACATCGGAACTTGGAAAGATAAAGACAACGACATGGTTCCTGACAAGCGCGACAGTTGCGTTTCCAAATTTGGTGTAATTAGCAACAATGGTTGTCCTTACGGATTTCTGGGAGGTTCAATGAGTGAAGACGGTGCCGGAAAGTCCGAGCAACCAGCTCCAGTTGAAGAACCTGCACCGAGTGCTCCAGCAGATACAACTAAACCCAATGGCACCGAAGAATTGCCTTTGCTAAACGAGGGAACTGCCAAAATTGTGGACACAGCTGACAGCGCTACAACCGAAAAAAAAAAGGTTGAATCCACTTTTGTAAACGATACCACAACGAATACCACTGGTGTAATTACTGAAAAAAAAAAGGATGATTCACCTTTAAAGGACAAGCCAAAAAAACAGAAAATCAATCGATCTAACATGATCTTCAATGAAGATTATGTATATAAAGAATTTGATGTAACGCGTGAAATGGATTATGTGCGTCAGATGACGCGTATAATGCTAAAATAAATCTGTTTTATTATTGTGTTTTTTGCAACAAATTAGCTCCCAAAACAGGAATAATAACTCCAGTGTTTTGTTCTCTTTCCTTTATTTGTTTTAGCACTTTTTCAGGATGACCGATTGGTTCATCGCTTAAATCAAAAGTACCATAATGCATGGGAATAAAATAGGTAGCGTTTAAATCTATAAACGCTTGATAGGCCTTCTCTGGAGATGCATGATTTTCCTCCATAAACCATTCAGGTTCATAGGCACCAATTCCCAGAATCGCATAATCAATGCGTGGAAACAATGAAGCGATTTTTTTGTAATGGTTTCCATAGCCACTGTCTCCACCAAAATAAATGGTCAACCCAGAGTTGAATTGTATAATAAAGGATCCCCACAATCGTTTGTTTGTGTCGTATAATCCGCGTTTTGCCCAGTGTCTCGTTGGTAAAAACCACAGTCTAAATCCCAAGCTAGAATCCACTTCATACTCTTGAAACCAACCTGCTGTTTGTCCAACTGTTCCTTTTTTCAAAAGTCCATTCAATAATTCCTCCATATTCAAACCGGAGAAATATTGCAAATCTGTTGATTTTTTTTGCAATAACTTCAAGCTCTTTTTGTCACAATGGTCCCGGTGATCATGACTCATAAGCAATACTTTAGTGGGCGGAATTTCTTGAATTGGCAAGGGCAAATCGGACATTCTTTTAACCACTGTTGCTTTGCCAAATACCGGGTCTGTGATGATTTGCACACCATTCATGCGTATGATAAATGTAGCATGACCTAACCAAAAAATACCATTGGTGCTATCTGATTTTAGATCTGTTAAATTATCGGCAATGGGCAATTTAAATTTGTCGATTTTCTTTTCTTCCTCATATGGATTCTTCATTCTTTTCCACTTCATCACGTCACCAAAACCCCTAGGTGGTGTTTGGAATTCCAAGTTCACATATCGGCCTTTTAAAAGTGGATTGCCGGACCAAGAGTCGGTAATTAGCGGATGTACTTTTAGTTTGGCGTTCGAAATTGGCAGTGTGGTTTGTGCGTTTGACTTCATGGAATATAGTGTAGTAACAAACAGAACCGTTTTAAAGATTTTCTGCATAATTTTTATGTGGATGGATGGCATCGTGCCATTCGTTCAAAACATATAGGGCTTGAAAAACATCGGTTACCCCTTTTACTTCAATGATAAAGGCCTTTTCTGTTTGTTTGGCCATATACTTATCGGGATTGGCAGCAACAAAACCCATCAGCGTTACAAAAGCCGCACTTTGATATATGGCAGCAGAGGAATCACTGGGGAAATAACAGCGGAATTTAGTGGGTAGCAATGAAACTTTTTCTAATCCCAATTCTTTCGCAGCCCATTTTAATCTAACAGAATCAATTAGTGCGAGCACTTTTTCTGGTGGTTTCCCAAAACGGTCTTTCAGTTCAGACAAAAAACGCTGTAATTCCAATTCCGTTTTAATGGTAGAAAGCTCACTATACAAGCTAATTCGTTCGGAAGTTTGAGAAACATAATCTGCTGGAATTAATATTTCGTAATAGGTATCAACCTGACAATCTCTACTTTCTATATTCTCGTTGCCTTCAATTAAATCGGCAAACTCCTCTTGTTTGAGTTCCTGCACCGCTTCATCTAGAATTTTATGGTACATGTCAAAACCCATATCGGCGATGAAGCCACTTTGTTCTGCCCCAAGTAAATTCCCTGCCCCCCGAATATCCAAATCGCGCATCGCCACTTGGAATCCACTTCCCAACTCGCTGTATTCTTCTAAAGTGCGCAAACGTTTGCGGGAATCTTCAGGCAAAGTTGATATAGGTGGAGACAATAAATAACAAAACGCTTTGATGTTGGAACGACCTACCCTGCCCCGCATTTGATGCAAGTCAGAAAGACCAAACATGTGCGCATTGTTAATGATTATGGTATTTGCATTGGGGATATCCAATCCACTTTCAATGATACTAGTTGCCACCAAAACATCAAATTCGCCCTCAATGAACTTCACCATCACATCTTCTAATTGATGGCCTTCCATTTGTCCATGAGCAATACAAACCCGTACTTCTGGCAATTCTTTGGTAATGAGAGCAGCAATTTCATGGATGTCTCGTATGCGTGAATGCACTACAAATGCTTGTCCACCACGATTCACTTCATCAAAAACCGCATTGATTAATACTTCCTTGCTAAATGTAGCCAATTCGGTATGAACAGGCTGCCTATTCGGCGGCGGTGTATTGATAATGCTCAAATCTCTAGCACCCATCAAACTGAAATGCAACGTTCTTGGAATGGGTGTTGCAGTTAACGTGAGTGTATCAACATTTACCCTTATGGTTTTAAGTTTTTCCTTCGCTCCTACCCCAAATTTCTGTTCTTCATCTATTATTAACAATCCCAAATCCTTGAACTTAATGTCCTTAGCAATCAATCTATGCGTTCCTATAATTACATCAATTTTACCTTGTTCTAGGCGCTGAATCACATCCTTCTGTTCTTTGGCCGATTTGAATCTATTTAGATAATCTACGGTAACTGGAAATCCCGCAAAACGTTTGCTAAAAGTGCGGTAATGTTGTTGGGCCAAAATAGTTGTTGGAACCAATATTGCAACTTGTTTGCTGTCGCAGACAGCCTTAAAAGCGGCACGCATGGCCACTTCTGTTTTTCCGAATCCAACATCCCCACAAACCAAACGATCCATAGGCTGTTCCTTTTCCATGTCTCGTTTTACCTGTTCAATGGCTTTTCCTTGATCGGGAGTATCTTCGTAAAAAAAGGAAGCTTCCAATTCTAACTGCAAATAATTATCTGGAGCAAATGCAAATCCTTTTTCCTGTTTTCGTTGAGCGTACAAATTTATCAGTTCACGGGCAATGTCTTTTACCTTTTTCTTGGTGGCTTTCTTTTGTTTGTCCCAACTAGCACTACCCAATTTGTGCATGCGCGGTTCGGTGCCGTCCTTGCCACTGTATTTGCTAATTTTATGTAAACTGTTCACAGAAACATACAACAAATCGTTGTCACGGTATACTATCCGCAAAACTTCTTGTTTCACTCCACTTATTTCCATGGTTTCTAAGCCTGCAAAACGACCAATTCCATGGTCAATATGGGTAATGAAATCACCAGGTTTTAAGTTTTTTAGTTCTCTTAACGTGAGGGAAGTACTACCTGAATATACCTGTCTTGATTTGGGTTTATAGTATTTATCGAAAAGTTGATGTTCTGTAACAACCGCAATTTTCAAATCTCGGTCCACAAAACCACCCGACAATCCAACATAAACAGGAGAAAACCCATTTTCCAATTGTGTGTCTTTTAACAATACTTGAAGGCGTTCAATTTGACGGTGATTGTCGCTAAAAACGAGGGTTTCGTATTTTTTAGCGTGGTTTTCAATCATCCATTGTTTCAACATTTCTATGTTTCGCTTGAAGATGGGTTGTGGTTCTTGCTGAAAACCAACCACTTTGTGTTTTTCAACCGGTTTATCTCCACCTAAAATAACATGGTGAAATGAATTTATCCCACTCATCCATTGTTTGGGTGTTAACCACAGTTCTTTTGGATGTTTTGGGGGATGTTCTTTCGACAAATCAACGGCAGCTTGGTGTTCTTGCAGCGATTTCTCCCAGCCTTTGGCAATATTTTCTAGCTGCAAATTCAGTTCAACCGATAAGATAAGTAAGTCATCGGCAAAATATTCAAACAACGGCGTTCGGGTGGCTTCATGTTGCAACCCAGCCATTTTGGGTACCAAAGAAAAATGAGCCATTTCTTTAATAGACAATTGATTGTTCACATCAAATGCCCGAATGGATTCTATGATGTCTCCATCAAGTTCTATGCGGAATGGGTATTCATGGGCGAAGGAAAATAAGTCAATAATTCCACCCCTCACACTAAATTGACCGGGTTCAAAAACAAAATCCTCCCGCTCAAAACCATTTTCAAATAAAAATTCACTGAGGAAATCAACATCCAAATTTTGTCCTTTTTGTATGTCGAAGGAATTAATTTCCAACTGCCGCTGTTCCACGACATATTCGGCTAAAGCTTCACCATAAGAAACCAGGATTCTTCGGTTATTTTTTCTTAATCCATTGAGTGTTTCTATTCGTTCCTGTACAGCCATTGCATTTTCTCGATGCTGTTGAAACGGTTTCATAAATGACTCCGGCAGGAAATAGATGTGTTCACCTGATAAGAAATTCTCTAAGTCGGATTTAAAATACAGTGCTTCTTCTTTGTTTGGTAACAATACCAACATGGGTCTCCCAGTGCGCACAAACAGTGCTGCTGCGACCAACGCTCCCCCAGAACCAGACAAACCTTGCAAATAAACTTTATTGTTTGACAATAAATTAGCAACGATTTCATCGAGCGGTTCTAGAGTAGTAACCTTATTTAATAGTTCACGGGTATTCATGCCATCTCACTCAGCTTTCCAACGAGATTTACAAAGTTAAGCACCGTCGTTTAAACGACAATAAAAAGACACAGTGTTATTTTCTAGCAATTGCTCTTTCTGCAGCAGAAACAATGTCACTGCTTTCTAAACCATACTTCACAAGAAGTTCTTCTGGTTTACCACTTTCACCAAATGAGTCATTTACTGCTACCATTTCGAATGGTGTAGGCATTTTACGACTCAATAACTGAGCTATAGAATCTCCTAAGCCACCGTTCATTTGATGCTCTTCAGCGGTTACAACACAACCTGTTTTTTTCGCTGATGCCAATACCGCTTCTACATCTAAAGGTTTTATGGTGTGAATATTTATAATTTCCGCGGAAATACCTTTTTCTGCCAACGTTTGTCCTGCTTGAATGGCTTTCCAAACCAAGTGACCGGTTGCAAATATGCTGACATCCGTTCCTTCGCTTAATGTAATGGCTTTTCCAATAACGAAAGGTTGATTATCGGGCATAAAAACGGGCCATTTTGGTCTTCCAAAACGCAAATACACAGGTCCATTGAAATTTGCAATGGCAATGGTCGCTGCTTTGGTTTGGTTGAAATCACAAGGATTGATAACGGTCATTCCGGGCAACATTTTCATTAATCCCAAATCTTCCAAAATTTGATGGGTTGCACCATCCTCGCCCAAGGTCAATCCGGCATGTGAAGCACAAATTTTCACATTGGCATTGCTATAAGCGATACTTTGACGAATTTGATCGTAAACACGACCTGTTGCAAAATTCGCAAAAGTTCCAACAAAGGGTATTTTTCCTCCAAGAGCCAAACCAGCGGCCACACCCATCATGTTTGCCTCGGCTATACCTGCTTGAAAAAATCTTTCTGGATGTGCATTTTTAAATGCATCCATCATCAATGAGCCGGTAAGATCGGCACACATGGCTATTACATTTGGATTCTGATTTCCAATTTCAAAAAGCCCTTCACCAAAACCGCTGCGGGTGTCTTTATTGCCCAAAATTTCGAAAGATTTCATTTTATAATGTTAATGTCGTGTTAATTCCTGTTGATATTTTAAAGTCTTTGTTCTTAGTATACAAGGTGCGCGTTTCGCTTTTTGGCCTGTAAACTGCCTTATATTCTCCCGGTTGCAGGATAATGTTGTGTGTTCCTGCGGTACTTGGTATGTCCATTACCCACTCCATTTTACCTTTATTCTGTTGAAATATGCTGCCTGAAATATCCCTTGAAACACTGAGTTGCAAATTACCAGGGGCGGGAATTTCCAATATCGTTGTTTTGTTCTGGCGGATGCTCATTCCGTTAAAAACAAGTCTTGGGGTCGATAAAATTTCAATATCGTAACTTCCAGTTAAATATTTTTTTGTTGTATTGAAGGATTGGGCATTTACAATTTCGCACTTACCTGATTGCCTTACAATGGCTTGCAAGTCTCTATATTTGGTAATTCCACCAATTTTAAGCGCTAAATCCCCCCTTGGCGTAGATGCTGCGATGGTATTGTGTATACCTGGAACCACTTCCACTTCCATTTTCGTCACTTTAGGCAAAGTGTGAATGTCCATATTGTAACGGCGGATTGGGTCAAGATATAACGTATCTGGAATTCCTTTTCCATTCATGGTATGAACAAAATTCTCTACAATAGAACCGTTATCGGCATCGTAAAGGGTAATGGGAATGTCGGTTTCTCGTGGCATACCTTGCTCATCGAGTAAGTTAAATTGTACGGAAGTGTTGTTCAATACCTGATTTACGATAACGCCCATGATTTTTTGAAATTCAGTGGGCGTTTCAGCATTAAAATATTTTCCAGCACAAGAATAGGCCTTTCTAAACAATTCATTATCGGTTCCTAACCCAATGATGAAAGGACGCAAAATGATGCCTTTTTTTTGCAGAATGGCACTGACTTCGCAGGGGTTTCCGGGACACTCTTCTACCCCATCTGTTACAATAATAATGATGTTTCTTGCGGTTTTATCTTCTGGGAAATCTTTGGCAGTTGCCAGTAAAGACTGTGTAATAGAAGTATAACCCAAGGGTTTAATTTGCCGAATGCGGCGACCAAATTCTTTGTGATTAAATGGACCAAAAGCAACTTCCAACTTGGTGTCATTGCAATCTCTTTTTTCGTTTGGTTGTGTGTGACCAAATACGCGCAATCCAACTTCAACATCTTTCACTGACCGCATGCTGTCCACCATTCGGGAAATTAAAGTAACAGCCACGGACCAGCGATTGGAATTTTCCATTTCGGCCAACATAGAGCCACTGGCATCCAACAAAAACAAAATCCGAGTTTTACGACCTTTAAACGCGTTAACCACTTGTGCTTGCAAGGAACAAGACATTATTAGAATCAACCCTAACGCTGCTAATTTTCTCATGGTTAACAATATAACAAATTAAAGTTGGTAATCCAACAATTCGGTTTCTGGCAATTGATTTAATGCGTTTGCCAATTGTTCGTCGTTGGGCGCTTTTCCATGCCAAGCATGTGTTCCCATCATGAAATCAACACCTTGTCCCATTTCGGTTTTCATGATGATTACAATGGGTTTTCCATGTCCCAATAACGCTTGTGCTTGCGGAATAACTTTATGAATATCGTCCCAATTGTTACCATCCATTTCAAGGGTAGACCAACCGAAGGCCAAAAATTTACTTTTTAGTTCTGTGATTCCCATGATGTCTCCGGTGGAACCATCGATTTGTTTTTGATTAAAATCAACTGCAACAATAAGGTTATCGATTTTATTGTGTGCAGCAAACATTACGGCTTCCCAAATTTGACCTTCTTGTAATTCACCGTCACCAGTGAGCGTCCAAACGGTGCTTTTGTCATTGTCTAATTTCTTTTGGAGCGCAAATCCTAATGCCACACTCAGTCCTTGTCCCAAAGAACCAGTTGCCACGCGCACACCGGGTAATCCTTCGTGTGTGGTTGGATGACCCTGAAGACGGGTATTGAGTTTACGAAAGGTTGCCAATTCAGGAACTGGAAAATATCCACTGCG
>CAMAQS010000086.1 GCA_945860565.1 Chitinophaga pinensis
AAATTTAGATTAACCTTAAATCAAACAAACGAAGATTACTTCATCTATTGTGCCGACGATGAACTTACAAAAATTGGCCTGAAAAAGCATCCATTTCAATCAAATTTAGTTCCCTTTTCTTTAGTAGAAGAACCTGTATTTGGATCATACTGCACCGAAAATCAATTACATATAAACTTACACCAAAAATACACCATACCCATGCAAGATTTAACTATAAGAGGAAGACACAACAATTACAATTCAATGGCGGCGGCCGTAATTGGCAGCTTAATCGATGTCCGCAAAGACAGTATTAGAGAAAGTCTATCCAACTTTCAAAATTTAGAACACCGTTTAGAAATCGTTTCAAAAATTGGTGGCATTGAATACATCAACGACAGCAAAGCAACCAATGTAAACAGCACTTGGTATGCTTTAGAAAGCATGGACAAGCCCGTTATATGGATTGCCGGAGGTGTTGACAAAGGAAATGATTATAAAGACCTTAAGCCATTGGTTAAAGATAAGGTCAAACTCATAATCTGTTTGGGGATAGACAATCGTAAAATCCATCAGGCTTTTCAGTCTGAAGTTGATTTAATCATAAATACGATGAGCGCCAAAGAGGCAGTTCACGTAGCATCAAGAATGGCTGAAATGGGTGATGCTGTGCTATTGTCACCGGCATGTGCAAGTTTCGACCTTTTTGAAAACTACGAAGACCGTGGTCGCCAATTTAAACAAGCTGTTCG
This sequence comes from Chitinophaga pinensis, assembly GCA_945860565.1. Lineage (GTDB taxonomy): Bacteria > Bacteroidota > Bacteroidia > NS11-12g > UBA955 > VMCP01. Next base: position 735 of record CAMAQS010000086.1, read on the forward strand.
CAATTTATAATTAGAATGACCAGATTCAGGGAAATATTCAAGGGCGATAAATACATTTGGGCCGTAGTGTTCATACTGTCGATTATTGGTGTATTGGCAGTATACAGTTCTACGGGGACTCTTGCGTTTTCCAAACAAGCTGGAAATACAGAATTCTATTTGTTGCGTCATTTAGGATTCTTGTCATTTGGTCTTTTTATGATGTATTTCACCCACAACATTCCATTCAAATTTTATGGAAAATTGTCTTTTATTTTACTGTGGATTTCAATTGGGTTGCTCTATTTAACCTTAGTAGTTGGATACAACATAAACAATGCCACAAGGGTTATACCCATATTTGGACTGACCTTTCAGCCTTCGGATATGGCTAAAGTATTTCTGGTGGTTTACATAGCCCGATATTTGAGTAAAAACCAAGATGAAGTAGACAAATTCAGCGTTTTTGCCAAAATCCTCGGATTAATTGCCATTGTAATTATACCCATTATTCCTGAAAATTTAAGTACGGCTTTGGTTATTATGACCACAAGTACATTGCTACTTATTATAGGTAGAATAAAATTGTCTTTTATTCTTACTCTTGTGGGGATTGGATTCGTACTGGCTAGTTTGTTCTATTTATTTCTAATGAATATAGACATGGCGAAATACCAAGACACAAGGATGCCTACTTGGAAAAAACGAATAGAAACGTTTATGGGTAAAGACGATGATGGCAACAGCAATTATCAACAATTACAATCAAAAATCGCCGTGGCAAGTGGTGGTATTTGGGGAAAAGGCCCCGGAAATAGTACTCAAAGAAATTTCTTACCTCATCCTTATTCTGATTTTATTTTTGCAATAATCGTGGAAGAGTATGGATTTTTGGGGGGATTAATCATTATAGCTTGCTTTATCGTGCTCATTGTGCGGAGTTTAAAGATGGTATTGGATAGTCAACGTTCATTTGCTGCACTCATTGTTTTGGGCATTGCAGTTAGCACCACTTTTCAAGCATTCATACACATGGGTGTTTCTGTGGGGAAACTTCCAGTAACAGGCTTAACCCTGCCTTTGGTGAGCATGGGTGGTACAAGTTTAATTTTCAATAGCATAGCGTTTGGCGTAATGCTCGGCGTAAGCAGACATATTCAAGAAGAAAAAATGATGACCAGTACAAATGGTCCAGGTTCTAATCAAACAACTGAAAATAATGAATAAAATTCCTAAATCCATTGTATTCTGCGGTGGTGGAACAGGTGGTCACATCTTTCCTGCGGTGGCGATAGCCAATGAATTCCGTTCTAGATTTCCGGAAGCCAAAATATTGTTTATTGGTGCATTGGGAAAAATGGAAATGGAGAAAATCCCTCAAGAAGGATATGAAATTGTTGGTTTACCCGTAATGGGATTAAATCGAAAGGCCAAATTATCGAATATAAAAGTCGTAATTAAAGCAATTTACAGTTATTTCAAAGCAATTGGAATATTACTTAAAGCAAAACCTGAGGCAGTTATTGGCACTGGTGGATACGCCAGTTTACCAGTTAGTTTGGCTGCTATTACGGTTAGAATTCCAGTATTTGCTTGGGAAGGAAATGCGTTTGCTGGCTTATCAAACAAGCTAATTCGCAACTGGGCCAGATTGTTTTTCTGTGGTTTTGGGGGGATGGAAAAGCACTTTCCAAAGGGAAATTGGATACATTCTGGAAATCCAGTACGTCTTGAAATAAAAGAAAAAGCCGATAAAGTAATTGCTGCAAACCATTTCAAATTAGATCCGACCAAACCCATCATTTTTGTTACTGGTGGCAGTTTGGGCGCAAGAAGCATTAACGATGCCATAGCAAACGGAATTGATAAATTACACAACTCCGGAATACAAGTTATTTGGCAAACTGGTGCCAATTACGAAATACCAAAATCAATACCAAAATCCGTTTGGGTATCCCCCTTTTTAAGGGAAATGAATATGGCATATAGTTGTGCCGACATCATTATCTCTAGATCTGGAGCACTCAGCGTTGCTGAAATTATGGTTACTGGTGTTCCCGTAATATTTGTGCCATCATCAAATGTAACAGATGACCATCAAAGCATCAATGCGGAAATGACGACCGAACAAGGTGGAGGCATATTAATCCCCGATGATGAAGCCAAAGAAATGCTCATAAATCAGGCAATTGACCTTATTCACGATACTTTAAAGCGCGAAAGCATGAAAGCGGCCCTTGCTATTTTGGCAAGACCGAATGCCACAGCACAAATAACCGATGAAATAATCAAAAGACTATGAGTAAGCCAATTCATGCATATAAACAAGCTTATTTCCTAGGAATTGGAGGCATTGGCATGAGTGCAATATGTCGGTATTTCATTTCCATAGGCATGGATGTATTTGGGTATGATAAAACGCAAACGCCTCTTACTGCTGCATTGGAAGATGAGGGTGCGAAAATTACCTATGAAGATTCCGTTTCAAGTATCCCCCAAAACATAAAAAATAATCTATCTGAAACTTTATTTGTATTTACTCCAGCAATTCCAAAAGACCATGAACAATTTAATTGGTTAAAAAACAACGGCATTCCAATATTTAAAAGATCGGAAGTTTTAGGAATTATATCTAAATCGATGTATTGTATTGCCGTTGCTGGTACTCATGGCAAAACAACCACTTCTAGCCTAATTGCACATATCCTGTATGAAGCAAATGTCAATTTTACCGCATTTCTTGGTGGCATTTCTACCAATTTCGGAACCAATTACATCCGGAAAACTGACGGTATAAATTTATTAAAACAAGAGATTGTTGTAATTGAAGCCGATGAATTTGATCGTAGTTTTCATCAACTCACCCCAAGTTCAGGAATTATTACAGCCATTGACCCCGACCATTTAGACATTTATGAAACAAAAGAAAATTTCACTTTGGCCTTTGAGCAATTTACCCATTTATTTAAGGGCGAGAAACCATGTGTATACATTCAAGAAGGCGTAAAAATTGAAGCCTCTAAAGCGATTGAAAACCGCACGTATGGTTTATTGAATACTTCAAATTATGTAATTCAAGACACCCAAATTGTCAACCATCAATTTTTATTCAAATTGGTTGAAAACAACACTGTATTGGGGAAAATAAAATGCGGATTGCCAGGATTTCACAATGTTTCCAATGCCACTGCAGCTGCTGCACTTTGTTACCATAGCCTACAGTTAGACTTCCTAACCATTGCAAATGGAATAGAATCATTTAAAGGGGTTAAAAGACGATTTGAAATAGTTTACAAATCCGATGAATACACGGTAATAGACGATTATGCGCACCATCCTGAAGAGCTAAATGCCATTATTTCATCGGTAAAAGCGCAATACCCAAACACGCCAATTTGCGGAATTTTCCAGCCTCATTTATTTTCAAGAACCCGCGATTTTGCCAATGGATTTGCCGAAGCATTGTCGCAATTATCTGAGATTATTCTAATGGAAATCTATCCTGCCCGCGAATTACCGATTCCTGGAATAACATCAACTTGGTTATTGTCACTGATAATCCATCCCAATAAATCGGTTCAAAACACAGAAGAAATTTTAACTAAAATCAAAATGCAAAAACCAAAGGTGCTTTTAACATTAGGAGCTGGAGATATTGACAAAATTGTACCACAAATTCGAACAATCTATGAGCAGAATTAAAGTCATTATGAGCAAACGCCAATGGATGATTAGCATAGCTGCTATCCTTGTTATTGCATTGTTGGTGGTTTGGAGCAAAATGAATTTTGCGGGTAAAAATCGCATTATTTCCGAAATCCAAGTAGAAATAGAATCAGATAGCAGTGGACAATTTTTAAGCAATCAAGAGGTTGTAAGAATTATACAAGATAAGATTGGGAATCCGATAGGAAAACCTGCTAGCGACCTTCAATTAACACAATTAGAGTTGCATTTAATGAAAGTACCATATATAGAAAATGCAAATATTTTTGTATCATTTGATGGGAAGTTAAAAACCAAAATCATTGAACGCAAGCCGATAATTAGAATTACAAACCAAAGAAACAAATCCTTTTATCTGGATACCTTTGGAGTTCAAATGCCACTTAAGAAGGGTGTACAACCGAATGTACTGGTGGCAAATGGCATTATTCCAATTGTATATGAACCTGGAACAAAATGTATTTCAAAAATTGGACGCGAATTAATTCAATTGGCGGCCTTTTTTGCCAGCAATGAACTGTGGAACGCACAATTTGAACAATGTTATGTAGATAAGTTAAATCGCTATTTGTTGATTCCTAGAGTAGGAAAGCATAGCATTGTTCTAGATAACTTAGTTGACATAAGCGAAAAGTTCGAAAACCTACGTCTTTTCTACGTAAAAGGCCTTCCAACGGTGGGCTGGAATCGATATACGGAGATTGACATTTCATATGAAAATCAAATCATCGGAAGAACCACTGAATGATAAACTATACACTTTACAAACTAAACTGTCTAAAAACCAAAACACACTAAGAAATAAAAAATTATGTCAACAAATAATAAAATTATTGCAGGACTAGATATTGGAACAACAAAAATTTGCGTAATTGTTGGTCAACTTGCGGAGAATGGAAAAATAAACATTCTTGGAGTGGGTAAAGCCTCCAGTCAAGGCGGAGTTTCTAGGGGGATGGTAGCGAATATCACAAAAGTGGTAAACGCTATCAACGAGGCTGTAGATGAAGCCATGAGGGTTAGTCAAGTGAAAATCAACACAGTATACGTTGGAATTGCAGGTCATCACATTAAAAGCATGCAACACAGTGGTACCCTTACACGTAGAAATGGGGAAGACGAAATTACCATAGATGAACTTAACACACTAGAAAATGAGATGGGACGTATTTCGATGCCATCAGGACAAGAAATATTGCATATTTTACCCCAAGATTATAAAATCGACGGTGAAGAAGGCATTCGTGACCCAGTTGGTCGCATTGGTGTGCGTGTTGAATGCAATTACCATATCATTTCAGGTGAAATTCAAAGTGCCAAAGTAATTGGAAAAGCAGTTCAAAGTGCGACTTTAAGTGTTGCTGATTTAGTGGTAGAACCTGTAGCATCTGCCACAGCTGTTTTGTCTGAGGCCGAAATGGAAGCAGGAGTAGCGTTGGTTGACATTGGCGGTGGCACGACAGACATTTGTATTTTCGAAAATGGATATATTGCCCATACTGCTATCATTCCAATTGGTGGAGATAGAATAACGAGAGATTTACAAGAAGCCTTTGGAATAATAAAAGAACAGGCAGAGGAAGTTAAAGTTAAATATGGAAGTTGTTATCCAACCGATAGCATGAAAAACGAAGTTGTTGTTATTCCTGGTTTGCCAAATAGGCAATCTAAAGAAATTTCTGTTTATGCCATATCTCAAGTTATCCGCGCACGTATGGAAGATATTATTCAAAAAGTAGACTTTGAAATTCAATTGTCCCGCTTAGGTACTAAATTGTATGGCGGCGTTGTGTTAACTGGTGGTGGATCAAGTATGAAAGAAATTAGTCAATTATTCAGCTATTACACGGGTCTTGAAGTTCATCTTGGAAGTCCTGGTCAACATTTGGGACGTGGAATGATTGATGAAGTTAGAAACCCAATGTATGCCACTGGTATTGGCTTAGTGATGAAGGGAATTGAATCTGAACAGAATTTTGGCTCTGAATTCAAACCCAATGAAAGAATAAAAGCCAAAAGTGAAACAGTCGACCAAGAACCCATAGAAGCTGTTGTTGAAGAAGAACAAATGCAACAAGTTAACAACGAAAAAAAAACAACATGGATTAAAAGTCCATATCAAGGCTTACGCATGTTTGGTGATTTTTTCCAAACATTTTTATCAGACAATGAACACGAAGATTTCAAAAACTAAATAAAAATATCATTATGGCTCCATTTCAATTTCAACCGGATTTCGACAAACCACTTGAAAAAATAATCAAAGTGATTGGTGTGGGTGGCGGTGGCAGTAATGCCGTGAACCACATGTATAAAAACGGCATCGAAGGTGTCGAATTCTTTATTTGTAATACGGATAATCAAGCACTCAAACACAGTAGTGTTCCAAACCGTTTACAACTTGGACTAGACTTAACCAGCGGATTGGGTGCAGGTTCATCTCCTGAAGTAGGAGAAAAGGCTGCCATAGAAAGTACTTCTGTAATTGAACAAATGTTGGGTGATGGTACCAGAATGATATTTATTACTGCGGGTATGGGTGGTGGAACTGGCACCGGTGCAGCACCCGTAATTGCGAGTATTGCCAAAAAAATGGACATATTAACTGTTGGAATTGTAACCATCCCCTTCTCCGATGAAGGTCCAGTTAGACAACAACAAGCACAAGAAGGAATAGAACGCCTTAAACCCCATGTAGACGCATTGTTAACCATTTCTAATGATCGGATTGTGGACATGTTTGGTGATTTAACCTTTTTAGAAGCATTCTCTCAAGCGGATGACATCCTTTGTACTGCGGCAAAAGGAATTGCGGAAATCATATTCAAACCAGGCCATATAAACGTGGATTTTAACGACGTTAAAACTGCTATGTCTAATAGCGGACATGCGTTAATGGGGACAGGTATTGCTGGAGGAGAAAATCGTGCAGAACAAGCAGTTCAGAAAGCCCTAACAAGTCCTTTATTAGACAATACTAAAATTGAAGGTGCAAAACACTTATTGATAAATGTAAGTTTCGGCAAATTACAACCCACCATGAAAGAAACCCGTATCATTACAAGTTTCTTACAGGCCGAAGCAGGAAATTCAGCACATTTGAAAATGGGAATAACGCATGATGAAATATTGGAAGATAATATATCAGTTACCGTAATAGCTACCGGTTTTGAAGCGAATAAAGCTGCCGCTGTGAATCAACTTCAGTTGGATTCAATCATTGAGATGCAAACCATTCAAGAATCAGAAAAAGCCCTCGAAATTGAAATAATGGCAGAGGAGACGGAACCAAAGATGGCAATTCCAGTAATTCCAACACAGAACTCACCTACTACAATTGAAGAGTTGTTTCGTACACCTTTGTATCAAGGCAACCAAGCTGAATCATCAGATAATTATCAAAATCATCAACCCATTATTCCGCGTCCAGAAAAACCTTCCATTATGGACAATGACATGAATATCCCGGCATACAAAAGGAGAAATATTCAATTGGTTCTAGCACCTCCTAGCCAAGGCAGTGAAGTTTCAAAATTAACACTGGGAAATTCGACTGAAAATGCCCACCGTGAATTTACAATTACACCAAATAGGATGTTACATGATAATGTAGATTAATTGATAACGTTCAATTATCTAAGAATTAAGCCTCAATTAATTGGGGCTTATTTCGTTATA
>CAMAQS010000087.1 GCA_945860565.1 Chitinophaga pinensis
AAATTTCCACCTGGATTTGGAAGAGCTATCATCATAAAACTGCTCCTTGGCCAAATGTGTAATGCTTCTTCTTGCATTTGAAATTTCGAATTAGGACCAGGTACAATTTCCAATTCTTTGTATCCGTGTGACTCATAGGTCTGTGAATAATTGAACTTAGGACTTCGGAACATTGCCTCTCTTACGGCCGAAAATGCGCCATCCGTTGCTAAAAACACATCCCCTTTAACCAAAATTTCTTCAGAATTCTCATTTTCAAAAATGGCCTCGTTGGTTTCCAAATTCATTTTTGTACATCTGTGATTAAAATACATGTGAATATTGGGATATGCATCTGCTAATTTCAACAATCTTATGTTTAATTCCCCTCTAGAAACACTGTAAATGGCTTGATCGTCTCTTCCATAAGCTTGATATTTAATCTCACTCGAAACACTGTGCATGATTCTGCCAAACATAGGAATTGAAATGTCTAAAATTTCATTGACCAACCCTACTTTTTCTAAAGCCGTAATTCCACGGGTTGATAAAGCCAAATTAATGCTTCGTCCACCTTCATAATTCCCATTACGCATATCGGCTCTGCGTTCATATAAATGGACATCAAATCCGCGTTTAGCAAGGTAAATTGACATTAAACTGCCAGCCAAACCACCGCCCACTAAAATTATTTTTTCAGACATAATTGCAAATTTAGCAAATGTTGCGTTGTTTCATTGAAAAATAGCCTCAAATTTGTTTTAAGTTTCATGAGATTATTTAGAATTCCATCTGTCGTTCAATCTTATTTTCACCAATATGTTTGGAGAATTCAAGAAAAAACGCCAAGTATTTATCTAACCTTTGATGATGGACCCAATCCATTGGCCTCCACTTATGTTTTGGAAGTACTTAAAGAACAAAATGTTAAAGCTACATTTTTTTGTGTGGGGGATAATATTCGAAAATTTCCAACTATAATTGAACTCATTAAAACAAGCCATCACGCATTCGGAAACCATACTCAAAACCATTTGAAAGGTTGGAATACATCTACACAATCCTATTTGGATAATGTGGTTAAATGTGATCAATCATTCGAAAAATTGGGCATTAGAACAAAAGTTTTTCGTCCACCCTATGGTAGAATAACCAAACAACAAGGTAAAAGCTTACTTGCTGAAAGTTTTAAAATTATTATGTGGGATATTTTAACATACGATTACGATAAAAACATTTCCATTGAACCGTGTTTGACAAAAATTATTGACAAATCTAGGAACGGGAGCATTGTGGTATTTCACGATTCAGAAAAAGCCCTCCCCCAATTAAAACAACTTTTGGTACCCTACATTATTGCGATGAAAGCCAAAGGATTTCAATTTAAAGTAATTGTATGACGGTAATCTATTATTTTTTCATGTCCGTAATTGTAATTTATATTGCTGTACAGATTTTGCAACTGTTTTCATTAATTAAATACAAGTCACTTAAGTATAAAAAATTCAAAGACAATGAGTTACCCAAAATAAGCATCTGGGTAGCTTGTAGAAATGAAGAAAAGAATATTGCCGCTTGCCTAAATGCATTACTGGCATTAGACTACCCTAAAAATTTGGTGCAAATTTTGGTTGGAGATGATCAAAGTACCGACAAAACGAGAGATATTATTCTGGCTTATTGCAAAAATCATCCGCAAATAGAACTAGTAGATATAATTGAAGATAAAAAAAATCTAAAAGCAAAGGCTAGAGTTATGGCCCAAATCGATAAAAAAGCAGTTGGTGATTTCTATTTGATTACAGATGCAGACGTAGAAGTAAAACCATCTTGGGCGAAAGGCCTGCTAGAATTTTTATCGGATGATATGGGTGTAGCAAGTGGCACTACCATGGTAAAATGCAACACATTAGATGGAAAAATGCAGGAGATAGATTGGGCCTATTTTATGGGTTTACTTAATGCCATCTCATACAACGGGGTTCCTGCAACTGCCGTAGGCAATAATATGATTGTTAAACGCCAAGCATACGAGGAAACGGGTGGTTATGGCGAAATTCAGTTTTCTATTACTGAAGATTACAAATTGTATTCGGAAATTTGTGCCAAAGGTTGGCGCTGGAACAACATAATGCACCCTGATGTCTTGGCTTATTCTAAAAAAACAACAGGATTTAAATCACTGATGCATCAAAGAAAAAGATGGCTAAGTGGTGGTAAAGAACTACCATGGTATTGGTGGATTTTATTCGGAATTTATGCCGGATTTTTCTTTTTTATTCCAGTAATTCTTGTCCTGAAATTAAAAGTTGGGTTAACACTTTGGGCACTTAAATTTATAATTCAGACCATTCAAATCAGAAGTATTTATTCGCATATAGACGAAAAAATGCCCAATTTGGGCACCATGATCATTTATGAATTTTATTTGTTTATTGTCACTGTTTCAACCGCAATATTTTTTGTTCTTCCCATAAAAACCAATTGGAAAGAAAGGAAATATTGAAAATGATTAATATTATTTGTAATTAGTCTAAATAAAAAGTAATTTTGTAGCAATTTATAATCAATCTAAACAAAATGCGGTTATTCATATCTCTTATAATTGTTATGCTTGGGACGTACTTTCCAAAAGTATATGGTCAAGTAGACTCAGTACAACACATTGAATATTTGTCTGAAATTTCGCTGGTTGGACAAAAAGGAGGTCAAGACATACTAAACTTACCTGAAGTTGTTGGCACCAAAATTAATGCGGGCAAAAAAAATGCTGTAATTATTTTAGAAAATTTAAATGCTGCAGTAGTAAACAATTCAATGCGCCAAATCCTTGCAAAAGTACCAGGTATCCATATATGGGAAAGCGATGGCTCAGGCATTCAAGTTGGCATTGCTAATCGGGGATTGAGCCCAAATAGAAGTTGGGAATTTAACATTCGACAAAATGGTGCAGACATTTCGGCAGATCCATTTGGTTATCCTGAGGCGTATTATAATCCGCCAATGCAAGCAGTACAGCGAATTCAAATAATTAAGGGAGCAGGTTCGTTGCAATATGGGCCACAATTTGGGGGATTAATAAACTATGTTATGAGGGATGGAAAATCCGAAACCAAACCAATTCACTTGCAAACAAGTCAAACTGTTGGCAGTTATGGTTTGTATAACAATTTCATTGCCGCTAGTGGAAAGAAAAACAAAGTACATTATTATGTTTTTTACGATAGTCGGAAGGCCGATGGATTTCGCGAAAACTCAACCTATAAAACCCAAACTTTATACGGATCTTTAGGGTATCAGATAACTAAAAAGCTTGAATTTACAGCTGACTTAACGCATTTTGATATGCTGAGTCAGCAACCTGGAGGTTTACTCGATGTCGATATTACATCTAATTCAAAAACCAGTTCACGTGAGAGAAATTGGTTCTCAACTCCCTGGTTAACAGGAAATCTAAAACTAAACTGGGAAATAACCAAGAACCAACGACTTCAAATACAGGCCTTTGGAATGAATGCAACTCGAAAAAGCATTGGGTTTATGAAACCAATTAACATCTTAGATACCATAAATTCACAGACAGGCGAATATGCAAATCGAGATTTAGCAATAGACACTTATAAAAACAAAGGTGTAGAGTTTAGCTACATCAATAATTTCAATTGGTTAAATAAAAAACACACCTTTACTGCGGGCATCCGCTATTTTAATAGCTTGACGAATCGAGAAAGTGGCGCCAAAGGCACCACTGGAAAATCTGCAGATTTTTCGGCCACTAGTATACCTATCAATCTACTTGAGTTTAATACAAACAACGTTGCAGTTTACATTGAACAAATATTTCGGGTAAATAAAAAGTTGATTTTAATACCAGGAATGCGCTACGAATGGATTGAATCGGCGGCTAAAGGACATATAGGATTTGAATCTAACGGAAACGAAAAAAACCTAAACACGCCCATTCAAAATAGGGCCATTGCACTTTTAGGCATAGGTGGTGAATATCATTTAAAAAACCAATCTGAGTTTTATTTTAACCTAAATCAAGCCTACAGACCAGTTTTGTTTTCTGACATGCTTGTGAACCCAGGAAACATAGAAATTGACCCCAACATTAAAGATGCCAATGGTTATAGTTCAGATTTTGGTTTTAGAGGACAGATAATTCAAGGGATTAAAGTAGATGCGAATGTGTATATGATGCAATACAATAACCGAATTGGTAGCTTAACCCAAAAATACCTAAATGGAAATGAATATACATTTAGAACGAATGTAGGTGGCAGTTTTGCCTATGGTTTTGAGGGATTGGTTCAATACACCATATTAAACACCAAACGCTTTCAAATCCCGATTTACGCATCTTATTCATACAATCATGCCACATATCAAGATTATAACACAACTAGTAAATCGACCAACGGTGAAATTATAATCAACAATTTAAAAGGCAATTTTATTGAAAATTCGCCATTGAATATATTGAGAACAGGCCTAGACATTGACTATTTCAAATCAAATTCAAATAAGACATTCGCTTCATTTGGAATTCAATATTCTTACGTAGATGGCGTTTATACAGATGCTCAAAATACTATTAAATCAAGCGCAAATGCCCAAAATGGTTATATTCCTGCCTATTCAATATTTGATATAAATACAAAATTGAATATTTCGAAAATAGTTTCTATGAAATTATCCGTAAATAATGCAACCAATAGAGCCTATTTCACGCGCAGAGCGGGCGGCTATCCTGGTCCTGGTGCCATGCCATCGGATGGAAGAACCATTTTGTTCACACTGGACATCAAAATTTAAATGTTTTCAATTTAATTAAAAAAAGTGGACTTTACGTCCACTTTTTTTATGCTAAAATAGTTTCAGATTCTGACTGTATATTGTGTTTGGCCAATAAATCAAAGCGCCATGTGCCCGCTTCAGTATGAATGGTGGCATCTAAATCTGCCATCATACTATAAATGCCAAAATAGGTTCTATTAACATATAATGCATGTTTGCTGCCTCTTGGCTGGGTTGGTTTTTTCACTTCTTCGATGCGGTAAATTTCTTCACCAGTTTGATAAATTTCATCTAAAAAAGATTGCGTAAAATGGAAATATTCAGTGCGAAATGGTCGGCTAAGTAAATCAGTCATTTTCAAAAACGCAGAGGTCAATTCATTTTTAACCTCCAAAGAGTCCGCTGGAAATACAATTTCAATTGAACGCATTAACTTGTCAATTACCTCTTTATTCTCTTGAACTTCTGGCAACAACAATGGAAAGTAATTTAAGTAAAAATCTTCTGGTACCACTTTGATACAACCAAAGTCGATGACCCCTAATCTATCGTCGGCGGTAAATAAAAAATTACCAGGATGTGGATCAGCGTGAATAGATTTCAAAGTATGTATTTGGAATTCATAGAAATCCCAAATTACTTGTGCCACTTTATTTTTTGATTCTTGTGTGGGATTGGTTAGCAAATATTCCTTTAAATGCAACCCTTCCAAATAATCCATTACAAGAACTTTAGAATAACTTAATTCGGAATAATATTTAGGAAAGAAAATTCCATTTATATGGGCGCATGCTTTTGTGATTTCTTGTCCACGGGTTAATTCCAAATCGTAATTGGTTTCTTCGATTAATTTCTCTTCAACTTCCTCAAAGTATTTTTTCATTTCTTTTTCGGACAGTCCAAACATAGCATTCGCTACCGGTTTTACCAGCCTAAGATCACTTTGAATAGAATCAGCAATTCCAGGATATTGTATTTTTACAGCATATGTCTTATTGTCTTTGCGGGCAAGATGAACTTGTCCAATGCTGGCGGCGGCCAAACATTTTGCATCAAAGCTGTCAAAAATTTCTTCTGGATATTTTCCCGTTGCATTCTTGAAGGCCTTAATTACAAGGGGTGCTGACATTGGAGGGGCAGAGTATTGAGAAAGCGCAAATTTATCGGTATAGGCTCTAGGCAATACATTTTTGTCCATACTCAACATTTGAGCTACTTTTAAGGCGCTTCCTTTAAGATTGCTAAGTGAATCGTAAATGTCTTCTGCATTTGAAGCATGTAATTCATCTTTATTGTCGTTTCCAGTTATGCTTTTTTTGGCATAGTATTTCAGGTAGTTTCCTCCAATTTTGGCACCAGTACCCACCAATTTTGCGGCTCTACCAAATTTTGTACTGGTAATATTGTCTTGGGTATTCATTTTAAATCAGCCAATAAGAATTTACCTAAATCGAATGCTTTTTTCAAGGATTTACTTCCAAGCAATTCAAACGAAAGCAAAAATAATTTTTCAATAAGGGCATCGGTTTTTTCGAACCCTTTGCTCTTGTCGTTTAGCCAATAATGGAAGACAAACAATAAATTTGAAAACAATGCTGCATTGCTGCCTTTTTCTAATGTTTTATCGACCATTCCAACACCTGTATTCGCTGTTTCGGATAATTTCAAAGTATTTAAGTATAAAAACACTTGCTTTTTCAATTCTTTGAAAGCATCCATTTTTTCTTTGGGGTTCTTCCAATCTTTGAATCTAAGTAAAAGAAAACTTCTGTGTTGTTTTAAGCTCTCGAAGTAGGCATACATCACCGATAATAATTTATCTGAATCTGAACATTCAGAATAAAATGATTGTACTTGAAGTGTTGAAATTGATTCATTCCAAACATCTGATAAGACTGCCGATTCGATGCCGCTAAAGTCTGCAAATTCATCGTAAAATTCGCTTTCATTGATCTCAAATTCTTTGCAAAATTTGAATACACTTGCGGGTTGTTTTCCATGCTCATTTACATAAGACATGTACTGGGTTAAAATTTCTTTTCTCATAATCAGTTATCCAAAAAATAAACAGTTAAATGTACATAAATGTTTAGGTATTTCGATAAACTACCTTTATTTTGTAGTTTTTAAATGAATACCTTACAAAACGACTACAATACGCAACGCCAACCCCTTTTAATTGCCGAATATGGCAGGATTGTACAAGATTACATAAATCATATTCAAAGCATTGCCGATAAGCAAGAAAGAACCCAATGGGTGTATACATTGGTAAATGTTATGGCCACATTGAATCCAGAAATCAAATTACAATTAAATTACAAAGAAGTACTTTGGGGACATATATACCAAATAAGTGGCTACAAGTTAGATGTAGATTCTCCTTATGAATTAAAACCAGCCGAAGTAAAAACTAGAAAGCCCGATGAAATTGGCTATCAAACTTCAGGAATTCGTTTTAGATTTTATGGTAGAAATCTACAAAAAATGGTAGATCAAGTTACCTTAATAGAAGATGCAAGATTGCGTCAAGACATGGTAAACTTGATTGCTTCATTTATGTATAATAGTTGTAAAATATGGAACAATGAAAACCTAAGCAATGAGGTTATTGCTGAACATTTAACCATTCTATCAAAAGGGAAGTTACAAATTGAAGGTTCAGAAATTACTGTTTCAGCAGACGCATCAAATTTTGTTCAGCGCAGGCCCTTTAAGTCAAACAACAATTTCAGAAAAAACAACAATAATAACAACAACAAAAACAATAAAAACCGCGGTAGCGGTAAAAATCAGCGTAGATTTTAATCATGGCATACTTTGAAATAGAAGGTGGACATGCCTTACAGGGTGAAATCCAACCACAAGGTGCAAAAAACGAAGCATTGCAAATTTTATGTGCCGTTTTGCTCACATCATCAGAAATAACAATCTCTAACATTCCAGAGATTCGAGACGTTCTTAAACTAATCGAATTGTTGGAAAATTTGGGCGTAAAAGTGCGTAAAAACAGCCATGGGAATTATACTTTTAAATCGGATGCACTAAATTTAGATTATTTAGACAGCGCAGAATTCAAAAAACAAGGTGCCGCATTGCGTGGTTCCATAATGATTGTTGGACCGTTGCTTACCCGTTTCGGGAAAGGCTATATTCCGAGCCCCGGTGGGGATAAAATTGGACGTAGGCGTTTAGATACCCATTTTGAAGGATTTATGGCATTGGGCGCAAAATTTGAATTTT
>CAMAQS010000088.1 GCA_945860565.1 Chitinophaga pinensis
AAACTACATTATCCCCAAACCCATGGATCCACGATTGTTAACCACGGTCGCACCTGCAGTTGCCAAAGCGGCAATGGACAGTGGGGTAGCCAAAGCACCCATCGAAGATTGGGATTTGTATAAAAATAAATTACGCAAAAGACTCGGAATAGACAATGATTTTGTAAACAGACTCATGACAAAAGCAAAAAGAGACCCTAAAAAAGTCGTTTTTGCCGATGCCGATAACCTCCGAATTTTACGCGCTGCCCAAGCATCCTATATTGATAAAATTGCATTTCCAATTCTCTTGGGCCGTGAAAAAATTATTCGTGAACTGATGTTAGCCAACAACATTGAAATACCCAATGTTGTAATAGTTGACCCAAGAATGGAAGATGAAAAGAGAAACAGTTACGGACAATCCTATTTTGAAAAACGCGGTAGAAAAGGCATTACCCAGTACGAAGCGGAATATCAGATGCGCAATAGCACCTATTTTGGTTCTATGATGGTTGAAAATGGTGAAGCAGATGCTTTTATCTCTGGATTAACCCGAAATTATCCCCTCGTATTAAAACCTGCATTGGATGTTATTGGTATGAGCAAACACTCAAATCGTGTTTCAGGTATGCACATCATGATGTCTAAAAATGGACCCCTGTTTTTCTCCGATACCACAGTTAATATAACCTTGAATGAAAATGAATTGTATCATCTCATTAAAGATGTCTACCATAAAGTAAAATCTTTCCAAATTGAACCCGTTATTGCCATTATTTCATATTCCAACTTCGGTTCAAATGACGGCAATTCGCCTTCACTGATTCAAAAAGTGGTGAAAAGACTTCATACCGAAGACGAAAGAATTTTAGTAGATGGCGAAATGCAACCCATTTTTGCCTTAGATGGGGATCAACGTTCTGAATTATATCCATTTAACAAATTGGGTAACAAACCTGCGAACACCTTCATTTTTCCAGATTTATCCAGTGCAAACGCTTCTTATCAATTGCTTCGCACATTAGGAACAGTTGAAGCCATCGGTCCTGCTTTGTTGGGATTGAAAAAAACGGTCCATATTTTACATCACAGTTCTACCGTAAGGGAAATCTTAAATATGGTGGCATTGGCCGTTTGTGAAGCCCAAGACCGTGTGAAAAAACAATGAATGTAGAAATTGAAAAGATTGATTTTTTATCAACTCGGTATTTTCAGTCTTTGGATGTCCGTTATAATGTATTGCGAAAACCCTTAAATCTCAGGTTTAATAGGACTGATTTAAGTGTCGACAAGGATTCTGTATTGTTTGTGGCTAAAATAGAAAACAGGGTGGTTGGCACTTTGATTTTAACCCAAGTTTCAAATGAATCCTATAAAATGAGACAAGTCGCAGTTTTAGAAGATTTTGCAAGCAATGGGATAGGTGGTTTGTTGGTAAAAGATTGCGAAAAGTATGCTTTAGAAAATTCAAAAAATCACATAGAGCTAAATGCAAGAAAATCAGCCATTTCATTTTATCTAAAATTGGGGTACTCCATTGTTTCTGATGAATTTTACGAAGTAAACATCCCCCATTACAAAATGAAAAAAGAACTTTTGTCTTGATTTATTGCATTTTATCTGAATACCTCGAAAATATATCCTTTTACAACGTAAATTCGCCGCTTAAGTATGAGTACAATAATAACATTGTTACAATTTTTTTTGGCTTTAGGAATTCTAGTTACTTTACATGAATTGGGCCATTTTTTAGCAGCACGTGCTTTTGGAATTAAAGTTGAAAAGTTTTATCTCTTTTTTGATGCGTGGGGATTTAAACTGTTCTCCTTTAAAAAAGGCGATACAGAATATGGAGTAGGGTGGCTTCCGTTGGGCGGTTATGTGAAAATTGCCGGTATGATTGACGAAAGTTTGGATACCAAACAACTTAAAACAGCACCTGAACCTTGGGAATTTAGATCTAAACCAGCTTGGCAGCGATTGATTGTTATGATTGGTGGAGTTGTGGTGAACGTTATTTTAGGAATTGTAATTATCTCTTCGTTAACGTTTTCTCAAGGAGAAACCTACATCCCCAATAACGTAATAAATACCCACGGAGGAATCTATGCATCTCCTTCAGCCAGGAAAATGGGCTTACTTACTGGTGATCAAATAATTAAGTTAAATGATAAACCTGTTATTGATTTGATTTCAGAAATTGGCAATCCAGATTTTTTAACCAACAATACCAAGAACATTCAAATTGTAAGAAATGGCAGAGATACGCTCATTAAATTACCCGAAAACATTGAGAATCTATTAGATTTTAAATCAGAGTTGCCTTTCATCGCGCCAAGATATACCTTTAAAGTGAAACAGGTAATCTCTGGTAGTCCAGCCGACAAATCTGGAATCGAGAGCGGTGATTTAATCAAATCTGTCGACAACAACGAATACCAATCTTTCTTTGAATTTAAAGAATTGCTGACAAAGTATGCCGACAAAACAGTTCAGATTTTAGTGCAAAATACCAAGGGTCAACAAAAACAAGTCTACATAACCATTAGTAAAGAAGGCACCATTGGCTTTCAACCAGAAATTGGTGGTTTTGAAGGACTAGAAAAGAAAATCTCCTATTCAGCTGGTAAATCTTTGGTTTTAGGTACTGAAAAATCATTTTCCATGATTTCAGCAAATGCCAAAGGTTTGGGTAAAATAGTTTCTGGTAAAGTCAATGCCAAAAATTCATTGGCGGGTCCAATCGGTATAGCACAAATGTACGGGCCAGTTTGGAATTGGATTAACTTTTGGACGCTTACTGCAACACTAAGTTTGGCTTTGGCTTTGATGAATATTCTACCAATTCCTGCTTTAGATGGTGGACACGTAATGTTCTTACTTTATGAATTGATAACTGGTAGACCAGTGAATGAAAAGGTACTTCACATCGGTCAAATTGTGGGTATGGTTACATTGCTCGCTTTATTTGTTTTCATTTTCTGGGTGGATATTTCTCGTGCTTTGGGATTCTAATTCTATATGTCATTTGATTTGTTCCATTTAGCTCCATCGCTAAACTTAGATGAAGTTATACTTAGAAAGACTTATTTAGAAATTCAGAAAGAAAATCATCCTGATTTTGGATCTGATCTACAACTGTCAGAAAAAGCCAATCAATTTTATAAAATATTAAGTAAACCACTTTCCAGAACGGCTCATTTAATCACTGAGTACCATCATTTTGATTTAAATATCAATAAATTAAGCAATGATTTTCTCATGGAAATGATGGAAATGGGTGAGTCAATAGAAGTTTCCAAATCCCCAGAAAACAAAATTGAACTAGAAACCCAGTTGAATAAATACAAACAAGACTTCGACGTTGAATTTTCTGAAATAAAAAGTGAATGGGGACAAACCGATATTTCTGAAATTTCCCCAGAACTTTGGACGAAACTAATTTTGTGGTATCAAAAGCAACGATATATAGAGCGTTTGAGAAAATTATTAAACGATATTTCAGAAATCTAATTATTTTCGAATTCTAGTTATGAACCAGCAAAATAGAATATTAAAGCATAGTGAAATCCTACTTAGAATTGAGAGAATGTCTATGGAAATAGGAGAGAACCATTGTAACGATGGGAAATTGGTGCTTGTAGGTCTTAACGATAGAGGTTATTTTTTGGCCGAGTTAATGCGGAATTACCTGAACGACATTGAAAATGTTCATGTCACAGCCTGCCTAAAATTGGAAGCAAACAAAATCCATGAATACGATTTGGAAAAAATCATTGATTTTGATTCCAGTACGACCGTGATATTAATTGACGATGTTTTAAATACAGGAAATACAGCTTTTAAAGTGTTATCCTCAATCTATTTATTAGGGGTTTTAAAAATTGAAACCGCATTTTTAGCAGTAAGAGAACACTTGAACTTCCCCATATTGGCCAATTATCAAGGCATTTCTATTGCCACCACTTTGCAAAATCATGTAGAATTTGACAATTCTGAAACCGACAGTTTGTCTGTTAAATTGTATTAAATACTATACAATTACAAAGTAAATCTGTGAATTATTTTACATTGGGTTAACTAATTAATCTAATAATTCCATTAACTTTGATAAAAGTCTTATTTTTTGAAGTTAATTTTAAAAATAGCGTTCACTGTTAGTTTTCTTTTATTCTCTGTAAAAGGAAATGCCACCCATATAGTAGGGGGTGAAATGACCTATCAATACAAAGGGACCAATCAGTATTTGGTTCGTCTTGATCTGTATATAGATTGTATAAATGGCTCTTCTCAAGCCATTTCATCTGATGCGCAAGCCATTTTTGGCGTTTTTAATGGAAGCAACCGTAGAATTTTAAATGGTTATCCTGTATCAGTAAACAGATCAGGTCCACAAAGAGTACAAAAAACCAATTACAACTGCTTAAAAATAACCCCAAATGCCTGTGTGGATCATTATTGGTATGAAACCACATTGACACTTCCTCCCACAATAGGTGGATATTATGTTTCGTTTCAAAGGTGCTGTAGAAATGGTTCGATTACAAATATTGTCAATCCTGGAGCTACCGGGGCCAATTATTGGGCCTATATTCCCAATGCGAATACCATAAGTAAAGCTAATTCTTCTGCTGTTTTTAAAGAACTTCCTCCGAACTTTTTGTGTACAAATACCCCTTTAAAGTTTGATCATTCTGCCACCGATGCCGATGGTGACAGCCTCGCTTATGAGTTAGTTACGCCTTTTACTGGTGGCGACGTGAACAATCCGCGACCTGACAATGTCTTGAACGGCGATTTACAAGAACCCTATTTTAGCCAAATAATTTTCAAAACCGGATACTCTGCAACCAATCCAATTGATGGCGCTCCCGCCATTAAAATTGACGCCAAAACCGGATTGTTAACACTTACTCCTACAAGAGTTGGTCAATTTGTTTTGGGGATTTTAGTAAAAGAATATCGAAATGGTGTGCTTATCGCTTCTACTTTGAGGGATTATCAGTTTAATGTTCAATCTTGTCAAATTGATGTCGTCGCTTCTTTTTTTAACCCTAAAGTCATCTGTGGTTATACCTATCAATTTCAAAACTTAAGCAAAGGAGCCAATCAGTATTTTTGGGATTTTGGTGTCGAAAATGAAACCTCGGACACTTCCCGTTCCGGTTCACCCACCTTTACTTTTCCCAAGGCTGGAAATTATACTATAAAATTGATGGCATTTGTAACTACATGTATAGATAGTTTTGAGTACACGGTGACTGTTATTGATCCAATATATCCCAAACTGCCAAAAGATACCATCATTTGTCCCGGTAAAAGTGTAACTTTCAAATCAGACATTGTGGGCACTTCCTATCTTTGGAATGATGGTTCGGTGCTAGATTCATTGGTGGTTACAGGAAAAGGGACCTATATCTTGGGGGTTTCTCAAAATATTTGCACTTGGTACGATACCATAAACGTAGATATAGACAACTCCAAAATAGATGCAATTGGAGATACCCTCTATTGTAGCGACGCCAGTTTTACCCGCAAATTATCTGTCATTTTTCCTATAGATGGGACCGTAAAGTGGAGTACAAATGAAACCACAAAAAATATAACCGTCAACAATAAAGGTTTGTTTTCTGTTGTAGGAACGACGAAAAAGACTTGTGTTTCTAAAGACACAGTGGTTGTAGATCAATTTCCCCCTGTTATTATCCGCGTAAACGATACCATCGTTTGTCCCGGATACCAAGCTCAAATTACAGTCGTGGTAAACAATCCTACAGCTATTGTAAATTGGAGCAATGGAACTTCCGGAAGAGTCTTAAATACAAATAAAGTGGGTCCATACACGGTAACCGCGACCGTTGGAAAATGTTCTGTTTCTGAAACCATAAACCTAACAAACTTTAAAAACGAATTGGATTTGGGCAACAACTTGAAATATTGTGATAAAATAGACACCCTATTTTCTTTAGCCTCCAAAGGTTTTAAAAATATTGTTTGGAACAATGAAATCACCAGTTCTACTTACCAATTAAGCAAACCGGGTATTTTATCCGTTAGAGTTACCAATTCCAATGGCTGTGTTGAGCAAGATTCTATCCTCATAAGTGTATTCCCGAATCCGTTTTTAGATTTGGGGTCCGACACTGTTTATTGTTTGTCGGAAAAGCCGGTTTTAGATGCGGGTGGGGGAATGCAATTCTACAAATGGAATACTGGAGAATCCTCCCAAAAAATAATTGCCTATGATTCGGGAATGTACGTGGTTCAAATTATTGATTTTGAGGGATGTCGGTTCAATGACACCATTAACATTAAAAAGAAAAAGGATTTGTTCCCGTCAAACATATATATGCCCAATGCGTTTACGCCAAACGACGATGGTTTGAACGATCTTTATCCAACCAATCAATATAAAGTTAAAGGTGCGTTGTACAATGTTAAACTTTATACAAGATGGGGTGAAAAAATTGGAGATTATAATAGTCCAGACTTAAATTGGGACGGGAAAATAAATGGAAATCCAGCCCCAGAAGGTGTATATGTCTTTAAAATAAACTGGATTGGTTGCGACAATAATATGAGAAATCTAATTGGTGATTTTACCCTATTGAGGTAAAAAAATCCAAATGAGGTTGGTTTGATTAATTTTATCCAACCAATCAACATAAAGTTAAAGGTGTGTTGTACAATATTAAACTGTATTCAAGATGGGACGTGATGATTTAAGATTACAATAGTCCAGATTTAAACTGAGATGGTAAAATAAATGGAAATCCAGCCCCTGAAGGTGTGTATGTCTTTAAAATAAACTGGATTGGTTGCGACAACAATATGAGAAACCTTATTGGTGATTTTACCTTAATGAGGTAAAAGAAAATTAAAAAGGTTTGTTGTTGCTTACTCTGCGGATGCCATTCTTCAATAGCGCCGTGTTAAAATTGATAATCAGTCCCAATTTAAATTCATTCAAACGGATTATCTTTAATACCCTTTGAATGTCTATTTCAGAGACCTCTTGAATCATCGGAATATCTACAATTAGTTGATTGCCAACAATTAGATCTATAGAATAAGTATCTTTTAAAATGATATTCTTATAGGATATTTGTTTCTCTATACCTATTTGAAAATCAATTCCTTCCATTCCCAATTCATACTCTAAACATTCTAAATAGTTGGATTTCGTTAATCCAGGACCCAATTGCTTGTGAATTTCTATGGCCTTGCCAATGGTTAAGTGTGCGAGTGTTTCTTCGTTTGAATGTATATCCATATCTCTTTTATTTTATTCGAATCGTGACAATTCAATAAAATCATTTTCTAAGCTTTATTAATTTACCAATTTGAAGCTTCAATATTACGTAATTTTAATGTCGAAAAGCTTATACAATTAAAACATTAAATGTAAAATTCTCTTAAAACCACATGAATACCTCGGTATTTACTAATAAATAAGAAGTTGCAAATTTACGAAAAAAAAATAAATTTTTGATTATTGAAACGTTATTTCAAAATCAAAACTGTCCTGAATGAAATTTAACCGTTCAAAAATGAAACAATCATCAAAAAATATCAGTCAATCTCCTCAGTAAAGGGTCTTTACAAACTCGGATTACAACAATGGGGACAGAAAATTTTCTGCCCCTATTTGTTTAAAACAAATCAATTTTGCGTTACGGTTTTTAATATTATTGTGGGCACGCGATTTAATGTAGGCAAGCGATTAATCGCGTACCTACATTAAATCCTAACCTCGATGTAAATAATTTCGGTTACCTATTTTTGGGATATACCCTTTTAAAAATTTAATATGATTCTTGACTTCAAAGTGCTAACGCAAAAAACAAACTGTTAAAAAGCACTAAATTGAAGTATGAATTATAAAGGTAGATTAACGATTGA
>CAMAQS010000089.1 GCA_945860565.1 Chitinophaga pinensis
AAGCTCCATTTGTTTCGCTTGCGTTTATACATGATATAATTGGCGAAAATATCTTCTGTAGCCTCGTAATCACTGGAATACAATTCATCTTTTGTTTCGGACTCATTCAATTTGAAATTCTGAAAATAGAATCGTTGAAACTCAGTAGACTTTTTATAGTCTGGAATATACCCCAACTGGTAGCCTTTATTTAAAAGGTTGTTTTGATTGCTTTCTGCGCCTACCGTTCCTAAATGTAACTTGGGACCAATTTGCACATATACCTGTCTGTTCCCTGGTGCAAACTGACTCCAATAAACATCGTAAGAATACCCATTTTGATCGCGATTTTTGATTTTGTGTCTCCATTTTGATCCAATTTGTATCGAAGATTCGTATTTGGCCGATGGTGGAATTAGATTGTATTTTACATTCACTTTCGCTATGGTATTGTTAGACTTGATTTCTGCCGTTCTATTTTTCATGCCATCAAATAAATAGCGATCATAATCGGTAGCGTAATCTGCATCACGCGTACTTGTAAAATTAATTTTAGGCCATTGTGGTTCAGATCGGTCTATGCTAAATGCCAAATTCGGACTAGAGAAGGCCATTTCAAAAAAGTCTGGCCGAGATTCTTGTGCTTGTGAAATCGCCATGCCGTATTCAAATGTCCACCGCTTATAGTTATGATTGCCATCCACATTCACGGTTTTAATGGTTTGAATTTTAGTTCTATATCTCAATTCACGACTTAGCGTTGCTTCTCTGGTTTTTGTTGGATTTATAATGGTACCTGAGCCAAAATTATATACCAAGCGTTGGCGCTCTTCTTGGTCAGTGAACGAATTATACATCCCTTTTATCGTAATTTTAGAATTTTCCGAAATGTAATATACATAAGAAGCATTCAAACCAATTCTGTCTCTATTTACATTGTAATTTCTCAATTCAATGTCGTTATATACGGGTTGAAAAACGTTGTCTTCCTGTGTAGGGCGTTTGGTATAATTGAATTCCATGTTGTGTGCACCTTGAGTAGCCCGATAGGAGTTCCCACCAATCACTATTCCATGATTTCCAATACGTTGAGAAAACGAGACCATGCCTATGTGCTGATCTGTAGAATTGCGTAATGCATTATAGCCACCGGCTAATGATACAGATACCTTTGGCTGAAAACTCACCGCAGATTTAGTAACCACATTTACGGTTCCCGCAATTCCATCCCCATCCATATCTGGTGTAAGTGATTTGGTAACTTCTATTTTCTCAATTTGGTCTGCAGCAATCACATCCAAACCCACAAAACGCACATCACCTTCCGGCGAGGGTATTTGTTCCCCATTTACATTGAAATTAGTGAGTTGCGGTGGCGTGCCTCTAAGTTGCACAAACCGACCTTCTCCTTGATCGCGTTGTAAAGTAATCCCCGAAATCCGTTGAACTGCTTCTGCGGCATTGACATCTGGGAATAGTTTGATTTGCTGCAATGTTACAACACTCAAAATATTGTCTGCATCGCGCATATAATCGAGCGCTTTCTGCTGTTCTTCGAACCTGGATTTAATTTCCACGGGTTCAAGAACTACCGTGTCTTTTTTAACCTGAGCTCTACTATCAAACTGAAAACCGAAAAGAGCTAAAAAAAGAGAAACGGCATGTAAGATGCCGTTTCTCTTCACCTGATTGTGGTGATTAAACATATTAAAATTCTTATTTTACAATCAACTTTTGAGAAAAGCTATAATTATTGCGAGAAGCTTTCACGGTATAAAAACCAGAAGGAACATCCTGAATATTAAATACAGTACCGTCGGCATTGAACGACTTTACCAACTTTCCTGCATTGTCAAATAACTCAATGGAAGTATTTGCATCTAACTTTCTGCTTACATAAAAAGTTCCTTCTGCTGGATTTGGATAAACTGCAAAATTAAACTCTTGATATTTATTGGTTGATGAAGTAACAGTATAATATACCATTAATTTTGGAACACGCTCTGGGTGATTTTTACCATCTCCACCGTCATCTGGATCTTCTTCGTTCTCAAACGATTCAAAATCACGTGCATTGTCTTTTTCGCTGGCACCTTGATCTTGTCCAGTAAACATTAATGCCAATGCATTTCCTGAACTCCAATTGCTTTGGTCTACAATTTCTTGAATAATTGGGGTAATATCTGGAGTTCTGAACATAGTCCATATTGGCCAAAGTTCGGTTATTTCCCATTTCACGTTTGCAGTTGTTTTTGGTCTGCTTAAAATTAAACTATCAATGGAAAAAGTAGTAGCATTCTCGCTAGCTTGACCCCAAATAGTAACTTTTGCAGTATCTTTCTCTTCTTCGTGTGAATAAATAATTAGAAACGCGGAATCAATTTTTGCACCTTTTGGGATTTGGACATTAGTGAATCTCAACCCCGTAGTCATAATGTTGAATTCATCGCCTTCCCAACCCATGTCTAAATCATCATCAAATAATTTATCCATAGCATCGTTCTGTTGTTCAGCATCATCGGATGATTCATCAACTCCATCTGTGGTTCCTGTTTTTTGAATTTGACGTTCAAACAACATTGACTGACCATAAGCCGATGTTGTTGCGAATATGACAAAAGGAAGAAATAATAACTTTTTCATTTTGCAAAAAAGCCTTTCAATAATTACTTTATTAATACCTGAATGTTAAAAAAATGCAAACAAATCACTTGTTATTTTGATGATCCTGTATGATTTAAGTTTCGTTACTCCACTATATTATAATTGGTAATAAAATATTGAATATATCCCTCTAGTTGAGTAGCTAAATAATAGGGCAAATTCATTAGGAAATAGGGTTTCCCATTGGGTGTTTTGTGCGTTTCCACATTGAAGTTACCAGCATATAATCGTATTGCATAAGGATGTTCAGATTCTTCAACAAACTGATGCAGTGATCTCAATTTCCCCGCCTTGCCAGATTTGATTTCTATGGGGATTAACAAATTCTGATATTGAAAAAGCAAATCTACCTCCGACGATGATTGAGACTTCTCCCGAACCCAAAAATGGGGCTTTCCCGGTTTTTCATCATTTAGAGATATGATTTCTTGAGTGACCATGTGTGGAATGATTGCACCGCGATACGCGTCGCTAAAATCACTTAAGGATAACAATTCCGATTGTAAATTCAACTCATAATTAACAATTCCCGTGTCTAAATATTGCAAACGAGGTGATTTTTTAAGATCTGCTCTCATTGGTATCTGGGTATCAGTTGTTGGATAGATAAGTTGAATGATTTTTGCATCATCTAAATTGCGAAATGCCTCTCCTACTTCCCTGGATTTGAAATTAGAATTTCCGAAATTCTGAAATTTAATCCGTGAATCCAATTCCAAATGTGCTGTATTGATAATGTGCCTAATTACCCGTGCCTCTGTATCGTTAGTAGCATATTTCACAACATCTTCTTTGTATGTCTCCCATATACTCTGGTAAATTGGAATAAGATCGGAGATACTATTGGTTTCCATGTACTGTGCAATAATTTCTGGCATGCCACCAATTATGGTATATTTATGAAACCATTTCAACAAAGTAGGATGCGCAAAATCTTCTATTGGGACTTTGCATAATTGATCATGCGCCCGATTTTGCCCATTGGCTTGAAGGAATTCCGGAAAATTCACAGGATACATATATAACATTTGAACCCTTCCAACCGGGAAACTCCGCACTTTTCTCATAACTTGTTCTAACAATGAGCCCGCTGCTACCACATTTAATAAGGGTTCCATTTCATAAAAATACCTTAACATAGAAATAGCTTCTGCCGATTCCTGAATCTCATCTATAAATAACAGGGTTTGATTCTTTTCTGTGGATGGTATATTGTTAGAAAAGAATAGCGCTTCTACTAAGGTTTCAACGTTCACAAATTGATTAAAATAGACTCTGTGTTCACTTAATTCTAAATTAAGGTGTATGCTGTATTTATAAGATTTAGAAAATTCTTTGATAATGGTGGTTTTTCCAACCTGCCTTGCGCCCCTTAAAATGAGAGGTTTTCGCTTTGGATTTTTCTTCCATTCCATTAGCTTATACAAAATATTTCTATTTATATTCATTTTCAGTGCTTTAACAATACAAATGTAACAAAACAAGGGTAAATATTGCAATATCTTGTAACAAAACAAGGGTAATTTTTACGAAATCTTGTAACAAAACAAGGGTAAATTCACAGAATGATAAAAATAAACTATAATACATCGTATGTAAAACAGGGATCATACGTAGTGTTACAACAAATAAATTGAAATTGGTTTTTCGCTATTGGCGAAACATTGTTTAATTTAAAAAGATAGAAAAAACGATACCCTTTAAGGCTAAATTAAGCTATCTTGCATCAAATCTTCAACCACATGAAACGCATTATCTACCTATTAATCTTCATTTTAAGCTGCAGCACACTTCAATCTCAATCCCTTTATTCTAAAAGTTTCGGAGATAAAAACAATCCGGCCATCATTTATCTTCACGGCGGACCCGGTTACAATTGTGCCAGCTTTGAAGCCACCACCGCACAAAAATTGGCAGATAACGGGTATTTTGTCATTGTTTACGACCGACGTGGCGAAGGACGCAGCAAAGATGCCAAAGCACAATTTACCTTCTCGGAAATGTGTGCCGACATAAATTCTTTGTATGTGCAGTACGGCATTCAGAAATCTACCCTGTTGGGACATAGTTTTGGGGGAATTGTAGCCACTTATTTTGCCGATAGCTTTCCGCTAAAAGTGCAGTCCATAGTGCTTGTTGGAGCACCTGTTTCTTTGCAAAAAACGTTTAAATTCATCATCGCAAAATCTACTTTCCATTACATCGCTCAAAACGATTCTGTGAATCTGAAGTACATCCGCATGATCGAAAAAATGGATACCAACAGTCTGTTATACAGCTCGTATTGCTTCGGACACGCCATGCAGAATGGAGCTTATAGTCCTCAAAACCCCTCCCAAGAAGCGAAAGACATTAATAAATCTCTAAAATCCGATACCCTATTATCAAAAGTGGCTTCGAAAATGACCTACGAAGCCGTTCAAGGGTTTTGGAAAAACGAGCATTATACCACCTTGGATTTAACCAAGAAACTTCACCATATTCAAAATCGCAAGATTTTAATTTATGGACTTTACGGAAAGGAAGACGGTTTATATTCTATACAACAAATTGAAGAATTGCAAAACATGGTTGGACCAGACAATTTAAAATACCTAGACAATTGTTCTCACAGTGTTTTTATTGATCAACAAGATCAATTTCTGCAGTCCATCAACCAATGGCTAAAATAAAACTTTTTCTTTTCCTCGTTTTGGGGGATGGTTTTATCGGTAATATTTGAATATATCGCAACAAAAAATGTATAATTGGATGTTAATCAACATATAATGACGAAAACTGCGAATAAAAAATCGGGAAATGGCATCGGCGTTGGAGCCGCGTTGGGTGTGGCCTTTGGCGCGGCGTATGGAGCATCATCCAAAGATTATTCGATGTCTATCGCATTGGGACTGTCTATTGGAGTTGCTGTTGGCGCTATTTTCGACATTCAAAAAAACCGCAAAGGGAATTCTGCTGGAGTTTAAGAAAACCTATTCCTAAAGATGAGCGACTTTTTACAGTTTAAAAACTGGTTGAAAAATGTATCCTTTTTAACTGAAAATGACTGCAATCTCTTTCAACCTTTCCTTAACACTAAAACATACAAAGCCAAAGACATAATTCTTCAAGAAGGACGAGTGTGTCTCGAACTCGGATTTATTAATAAAGGAGTTTTTAGAACTTATTATTTACAGGAAGGAAAAGAGATAAATACCCATTTTAGTTTTGAAAATGAATTTGTGGTAAACTACGACAGTTTCATTCAAGAGTCGCCCAGCAAATACATCATTCAAGCCCTTGAAGACGCTCAAATTGTGACCTTCAATCTTCAAACACTACAAAATGCGTACAACTCTTCTCAAAATTGGGAGCGATTCGGCAGAATTATGGCTGAATATTCATATAAAATCACAACCAAAAGAGTTGAAAGTTTTATGTTTATGGATGCCGAACAGCGTTATCTGCAAATGATGCAAGAATCTCCAAAATTGTTAGAAAGAATTCCCCTCTACCATCTTGCCTCCTACTTAGGCATTGAAAGAGAAAGTTTAAGTCGTTTAAGAAAAAAAATATCTACAAAATAACGAATGTAACATAGGTCAATTTTCTTCAGTTTATTATTTCTGAGTTTTGTGCAACAATCACAAACCATAAACAAATAATATGAAAAAAACACCAATTTCAAACTCTGCCCTTCTGGCATTTTGCCTTATCACCGCCTCTTTCTTTGCTAGCTGTTCTTCCAACAAAAACATCACTATTCCGGTAAGTAACAAAATCAACTTCGAAGACACTTACACCATTATTTGGAATGGCTACAGCAAGGCCTTTATTTACAAGAATGACAATTGGTTGCGCGCAGAAACATTCGACTATTATTTCGATGTAATTCAAAAACGCTACAACAACCAATGGAAATCAGTGAAATCTTTACACCGTATTCACCCAGATTACAATGGCAAAGCCGGACAACGGGACCAAACCATGTATTTTGAATTAAAATACAACTCTATGTTGAATGGAAAAGTAAGCGGTGAACTTTTCTCTTCTTTAGGGGATGGAACATTAAGCTCAGACCAAGAATTTAGGACCGCAGAAATAGACATAAATCTAAAAAATGCCAGCGCTTTTATGCCCTACAATAAAATACGAATTAGCCAAAAATACGATTACGAAAATGGCAAACTAACTGAAACGATTTTGTTGCTAAATGCAAAAAATGGAAAAGAAATACCATTTATGAAAAACGAAGAAGAAGCCTATTTTTACATTAAAGGCAAACTAGACAAAGCCCCCACTACATTTAAATAAGGTTTACAATAAAACAAATACCTTTAAGCAAATGGGCGACTTCTAATCGCCCATTTGCTTTTATATGCAATTCTGTATTTTCTTTAATATTTAAAAATAAATTTTCAATTTAAATCATTGATTTATTGTTCCTTATATGCAATTCGCGCATAAATAAAAACAATGGAAATCCGAAAGCAAAAGCAATTCCTACGGTCAATAATAGATACATCCAAATTCTTTTCATGCCCAAACGCATTCCTTCAACCAATATAAAAAACGTACCTGCAATGGCACCGGTCCAGAAGTCTAGGGTTAAACTTTTTGCATAAAAATTGTTTATCCAGGTACTTTGTACGAAGTCAACAACATCAAAATTGCCATTGCTTTCAATAACACCTTGCCACATAAAATAATAGGTATATCCACCACCAATTAGTGCGAGTAGTAAATAAAAATAGTGTTTGTATTCAAAGATTTTTTTCATGATTCTATTTCTGCGATTAAAATGGTGGAATCAATGTCTACGGGAAAATTAACAGAATTTGCTATGAAGCAGAATTCATGTGCTTTATGGTGAAGTTCCATTGCTTTATCTTTCATTGATTTATCTGCAACAGTCACAACCGGATGCAATGTAACCTCCGTAAAACGTCCGCCAGCGCCTTCGCCTTCACTCATTTGGCCACTGGCATTGTCGGTATAATCCACCACTATTACTCCAGCATCTGCACACAAATGCAAATACCACAACATGTGACACGATGAAATGGATGCCACCAAAAGGTCTTCTGGATTGTGTTTAGTTCCATCCCCCCGAAATACAGGATCCGAAGAACCCAAAATAATGGCTTTATTGTCCACTAAAATTTCATGGCTTCTTTCATAATTCAGATAATAATCGGTGCCAGAACCTTTGTTGCCTGTCCATTTAATGTTGGTATTGAAGTGATGAATT
>CAMAQS010000090.1 GCA_945860565.1 Chitinophaga pinensis
ACCTGAATTATCAAGAGCTTATAGAGATAAAAAAGTTGATTAAAACCGGGGCTTCGGGCTTCGAGGGCTACCGGGATTGTGCCTTAAATGCCGGGGCTTCGAGGGCCTCAGCCACCTGTATTTTGCCTTAGCCACAGAGATTGTGCTAAGCTATCTGAACCAGCCACCGAGATTGTGCCTTAGATGCCGGGGCTTCGGGCTTCGAGGACCTCAGCCGCCAACCTCAGCCACCTGTAATGTGCCTCAGAAACCATGGGTTTCGGAGCCTCATCCGCCTTATATTCTGCCTCAGCCACCGAGATTGTGTTCAGCTATCTGAACCAGCCACCGAGTTTGTGCCTGAGATGCCGGGGCTTCGGGCTTCGAGGACCTCAGCCGCCAACCTCAGCCACCTGTAATGTGCCTCAGAAACCATGGGTTTCGGAGCCTCACCCCGATAGTTATCGGGGACCTATATTCTGCCTCTGCAATAGAGAAAATACTGATATCATAGGCACCCTGCCGGTGGCTGAGGCACTCGAAGCCCCGGAATCCATTGCAGAATTCATTTAATCGGTGTTGCCTTCAATCCTGACGGCTGACCCCGATAGCAATCGGGGCCGAAGCCCCCGGATTATTTGCAGAATTCCTTCATTATCTCTATCTTCTGCTTCCATTTAAATGAAACACCCCATTCTGCTATTCTGCGCCATTGCGCTTGCACTATTCTCAGCTTCTTTTACAAAACCAATTCCCCTTTCTTGGCCGCAAGTATTTGAAAATGAAACTGTAACCCAACATGTAGCTTATTCTACCCTTTACAACCATTCTGCGCATCAACCGCTTTGGGTGGCCTACACCATTACCCCGGAATCGATAACTGGCAGCGCCGAACGTACCAATAAATTCATCAAAGACCCTGCAATTTCGCCTGCAACATGCGTAACTGGAGATTATGCCAAATCGGGTTTTGACCGCGGACATTTGGCGCCGGCGGCGGACATGAAATTCTCGGAGCAAGCCATGAAAGAAAGTTTCTACATGAGCAATATTTGTCCGCAACGTCCAGGGCTAAATCGATTAATATGGAAAAGCCTGGAAACGCAAGTGCGCAATTGGGCCAAACTGTCTAAATCTATTTTTGTAGTGGCAGGACCTATTTTCGCCAAAGACATCCCCCACGAAACCATTGGCAAAAAGAACAAAATATTTGTCCCAGAATACTTTTTTAAAGCACTTCTCGATACAAATGGCCGAGACCGTATGATAGGTTTTATCTTTAAAAACACATCTTCAAACTTATCAATTTCAGATCATGCAGTGACTGTAGATAAGATTGAGGAATCTATTGGGCGGGATTTGTTCCCTCAATTACCCATTAAATTGCAAGAAAAGTTAGAATCTGAAGTAAAATTAGAATCTTGGTTTAAACCTTAGAGCAGCTCATTTTCGTAAATCTGGCAGGCGTTGATCCAAAAAAAGACGCCATCCCGTTGAATCAATTCAAACCGCACTATAAACCGTTGTTTTTTCTTTTGGATTTCAAATTCTACGCGATGACTACTGAAAGGTCCACTGGATTTGTATGAAATCACCGTACCAACGCGTTGCACATTCTTCTTATTTAGCGCATTCTTATGGTTAAACTTTTGCAATTTTTGGATGCCTTTGGCATGTCTATACCGGTACTGCACATATTGGCCATTTACAATAATCTGCGGACTTACCGTGTCCACCAATCGCACAAAATCCACAAAATCTACTTCGGCCAACAATCCATACAATCCCAAATTCTTTCGGTTAAACATCCAATCCATCAACGAGTCGATGGCATTCTCTTTGGTAAAGAACCCCGGATTGCCGTTGGGACGCATGGGTTTAGGCAAACTGTCTTTCTGGGTTGTATCTACCACCGCAGTGCACGAATTCTCATGTGCCGAAAGTGCAAAAATATCCCCCAAAAAAAACACCAATAAAACCCACAAAAACCGAACTTTGAACATTGAACCACTAAATTACTCAAACCCGTGAATAATTCCTCAAATTCTCCCAAT
Source organism: Chitinophaga pinensis (assembly GCA_945860565.1). Taxonomy (GTDB): domain Bacteria; phylum Bacteroidota; class Bacteroidia; order NS11-12g; family UBA955; genus VMCP01. The sequence goes on from CAMAQS010000090.1 coordinate 2,034, forward strand.
AAATTAATCGGAAGCAATAGTCCTTACCTCCTTCAACACGCATACAATCCGGTAGAATGGCAACCTTGGAGTGAGTCGGCATGGGATGAAGCCAAAACACAAAACAAATTGGTTCTGGTGAGCATCGGTTACAGCACCTGTCATTGGTGTCATGTGATGGAACGCGAAAGTTTTGAAGACTTTCAAACGGCTGAAATCATGAATATGGGACTCATAAACATCAAAGTAGACCGAGAAGAGCGTCCCGATATCGACATGGTTTATATGGATGCTTGTCAGCTTATGACCGGTCGAGGCGGATGGCCACTGAACGTTATCTGTCTGCCCGATGGAAGGCCCATTTTTGCTGGAACCTACTTCCAAAAACCCCAATGGGAGCAATACTTGCTCGAACTCATTTCGCAATACAAAAGCAATCCCACTCCATTTGTTGAATATGCCGAAAAATTTATGCAGGAATTGCAAAAAATGAGCGGAAATTCTGCCGTTACCGCCGAAAATGTGCATTTTTCACGAAAAGAAGTGGTAGAAATGTTTGAAGAATATGCAAAAGATATTGACTGGGAAAATGGAGCAAAAAATAGAGCACCGAAGTTTATGGTGCCCATACAGTTTGAATATTCCCTAGACTTTCACCTTTTGGCAAACGACGATATTTCAAAAGAATACCTGCATTTGTCTTTGCTAAAAATGGCAAATGGCGGCATTTTTGACCACGTTCGCGGCGGATTCTACCGATACAGTACGGACAAACACTGGTTTGCACCCCATTTCGAAAAAATGCTTTACGACAATGCCCAAATGTTGTCTTTGTATGCAAGAGCGTATGCTTGGAGCGGTGCCGATATTTACAAAGAGCGCATTGAATCAACACTTTCCTGTCTTTTACGGGAATTGCGCGAACCCGAAGGCGGATTCTATTCTGGACTGGATGCCGACAGCGACGGCATAGAAGGACGGTTTTACACCTTCTATTATGCGGAATTGCAAGAAGCATTGAGTGCAGAAGAATTGGCCTTTTTAATGTGTTGGTCGGGGGCGAGCGAACAAGGCAACTGGGAACATGGATTAAACATCATCCACGCATTAAAAGCACCCTTGGAAGTAACTTCGGCACTTTCTATTTCGGGGGATGCCTATTTTGCTTTAAAAGAAAAAGTATGCCGCAAATTATTCGAACTGCAAGAATCCCGGAACCGACCTTCCCTAGATTATAAAGCCATTTGCACCTGGAATGCCTTGATGTTAAAGGCTTTGGCAGACATCAATTATTACACAGAATTGCCCCACACAGAAACCATGAACCAATTGGCAGATTGGATGTGGAATACGTATTGGGATGGAAAAAGTTTAAAGCGCTTGTATGCCAAAGGCAGTGTGTATGGCGATGGATTTTTAGAAGATTACGCGCATTTCGCAAAAGCACTCTTGCAGGTATTTCGTGTGACCCAAGATGAAAAATGGTTGGAAAATGCCCGAATGTTGATTGATGTCGCCATTGAACAATTCTTCGATGAAGACAAACAAACATTTGTTTTTGTTGGCAAAGACAGTGAAGCCTTGATCATTCAAAAAACCGACAATACAGACGACGTTATTCCAAGTGCAAATAGCACCTTATGTGTATGTTTGAATCAGCTATTTATGCATTACGCAGAACCAAAATACCGCAAAATGGCAGAGATTTTAGAGGCTCCCATGGGACAATTCGCCTTAAAGTATGCAGGATGGTATGCACAATGGTCGCAATTGTTCTTAGAAAAAACAATGGGTTCTTGCCATGTGGTGGTGCACCAAACTGAAATCAGCGATTCCGAAATCTATCAATTCAGAAAACAATTGCCGAGTTGGGTCGTTGTAGCACGTGCAAATGAAAACAGCACATTGGCTTGGCTTAAATACGGTAGCACAGCGAAACCGGGCATTTATGTTTGTGCGGGAACCATGTGTTATGAACCGGTTGAGACGTTCCAACAGGCCATAGAAATTCTAGAAGATTTGTATACCTTAACTATAGAAAGAGACTAAACGCCTGTTAGCTGGCTTTTACTTCTGTCACCAATTTTTGTAGGCTGTCTTTGGCATCTCCAAACAACATTCCACATTTAGGATCAAAGAAAAGGGCATTTTCGATACCGGCATAACCAGACTTCATGCTTCGTTTCAGCACTACGATTTGTTTTGCCTTATCAACATCTAAAATAGGCATTCCGTATATGGGGCTTGTAGGATCTGTTTTTGCGGCAGGATTCACCACGTCGTTTGCACCTACAACCAAAACTACATCGGTGGAAGCAAATTCACCATTGATGTCGTCCATTTCTACCAATTTATCGTATTCTACATTACTTTCAGCGAGTAATACGTTCATGTGACCGGGCATACGTCCAGCAACTGGATGAATGGCATATTTTACATCTACACCTTCTTCTGTTAATATATTTTCCAATTCATGGCACACGTGTTGCGCTTGCGCAACAGCCAAACCATAACCTGGCACAATGACTACTTTAGATGCGTATTTCATCATAGTTGCTACGTCTGATGCTTGAACCTCTCTCACACTTCCTGAAACGGCAGCACCACTTCCTGAAGAGGAACCGGCCATACCAATCAGTACATTTGTCAATGAACGGTTCATGGCTTTACACATTACAATGGTTAAAATGGTTCCGGCACTTCCTACCAAAACACCACCCATTAGCATTACGTTGTTGTTGTATAAAAATCCACCACAAGCAGCAGCCACACCAGTAAATGAGTTTAACAGAGAAATGACTACAGGCATATCAGCTCCACCAATTGGGAATACAAATAAAAGTCCGTAGACAACTGCAATACCCATGGTTATATAAAACCAATTCACAGAAGCATCATAACCGTTTGCTTTGGTAAAGTATGCTGCAAGCAGAATAAAACCCAAAACAACGGCATTAATATATTGTTGACCAGCAAATCTAAAATCACCAATTCTACCGTTTAACTTACCCCAAGCTATTATAGACCCCACAAAAGAGATGGTACCAATAATAAGTCCAGCGATAATTGGCACAAAAAGTCCAACACTCACAGCGGCTTGATTGTGTTTCATGTGGTGCCATTCAATGATAGAAATAAGTGCTGCTGCCAAACCACCCATACCATTAAAAAGAGAAACCATTTCTGGCATGGCGGTCATTTGCACGCGTTTTGCCATAAGGTAACCCACAATGGTTCCTAGGAAAATGGCACCTACGATAAGCCAAAAATTGCCAATAACAGCAAATCCGCTGTTATTCAAAAACAAGGTTCCAAACACTGCGACGCCCATTCCAAACGCGGCCACTAAATTTCCTTTTCTGGCAGAGTCGGGTTTCCCCATCATTTTTAATCCCAAAACAAACCCTACGGATCCAATCAGGTAGGCCAATTCCAATAAATGTTCCATTATTTCTTCGGTTTCTTTTTAAACATTTCCAACATTCTATCGGTAACAACAAATCCACCAATAACATTTAACGTCCCCACAAAAACACCCACAAATCCGATAACCAACGAAAAATAATCGTCGGATTCAGAGCTTCCCAATACAATGATAGCACCAATGAGTACAACACCGTGAATGGCGTTGGCACCACTCATCAACGGAGTATGCAACACACTGGGAACGTGTGAAATGAGTTCTATTCCCACGAAAATCATCAATATCACCAAATACGTGTATGTGATATTTTCGCCTATAAAATTGATTAAAGTATCCATATTAGTTTTCTGCGTGTAAAATTTGACTGTTGTGAGTGATGAGACATCCTTTTACTATTTCGTCGCTGATATCGAAGGCAATTTCACCTTTTGGACCAACGAGTTTTAAGATTTCCCAAATGTTTCGAGCAAACAATTCGCTGGCATTAGCCGCCAATTGTGAGGGCAAATTCACCGAACCAATAATTCTAACTCCATTAATTTCAACAATTTCGTTGGCTTTTGTTTTGGTACAATTGCCACCTTGTTCTGCGGCCATATCTACCACTACAGACCCTGGTTTCATAAGGGAAACTTGTTCATCGTCAATAAGAATAGGTGCTTTTCTACCTGGCACTAAAGCCGTAGTAATCACCAAATCTGCTTGTGCCAAAGATTTATTTACCGCTTCACGTTGTGCTGCGCGGTATTCTTCGCTGGCTTCTTTTGCATATCCACCTTCACTTCCTACTTCAACCCCTTTTACTTCAATAAATTTACCACCCAAACTCTGCACTTGTTCTTTGGTTTCAGGTCTAACGTCTGTGGCTTCTACCACTGCGCCCAAACGTTTTGCTGTTGCAATGGCTTGTAAACCAGCAACTCCCACACCAAAAATAAGTACTTTAGATGGTGTAACGGTTCCAGCTGCTGTCATGAGCAATGGGAAAATTCTGTCTAAATGGTAAGCGCCTTCAATTACGGCCCTATATCCCGCCAAGTTGGCTTGTGAACTCAAGATATCCATGCTTTGAGCACGCGATATTCTTGGGATGGCATCCAAAGACAATGCAGATATATTTTTGCTGTTTAATTGTTTTACAATGTCGGCATTGGTGCGATGATACAAGCTAGAAATCCATATTTTACCGTCAGGAATTTGAGCAACAATTTCTTCGGTAGGGATGTTGATTTGTACAAATACATCCGCTGCCTTCAACTGATCGATGCTTTTTACAGCAACCCCTGCTTGGGTATAGGCATCATCACTAAAATGTGCATTTACACCGGCCCCTGACTCAACCCATACCTCATAACCCATTTTCTGCAAATTAGTTGCAACTGTAGGACTTATGGATACGCGATTTTCGCCAATTTTTCTTTCTTTAAGAATCGCAATTTTCACGCTAGTAAATAAATTAATTATTTACTGCGAATATACCCAAATTATTAATTATTAAGGCAAAAAAGCCTTAAATCTGGCTCAATTATTAGTTCTTTAGGAATCGCACAGAAAACAGATCGCCAAATTGAGCCCAATATACGCCAGGGACCAACTTATCTACTGAATAATACATTACATTTCCTTGAAGGTCTTTCTGCGCTTTAACCATAACCTTTTTACCTAACACATCATACACTGCCAATAGCTCGGGATATTCCAGAGGCACCAATGTTTGCAAGGTGCTGCGGAAGTACAAATTGTTTTCAACTGGCGAAGGATAAGCCAAAAACGACGTGTTCTCACGTTTTGAATCCAACCCAAGTCCCCATCCCACAAAAATCAAATCATTCATCGTGGTATCGTCTGAAAATGGTCCTGCAGATGCCGTTAACTTCACCGAATACGTTCCAGCATTGTTAAACACCACAGAAGGCGTTTGGCTCGTATTGTCCGTATTATTAACGTAAGTTACGCCGGTACTTGGTGTAATTTCCCACTCATACCCGTTTGAAAATGGTACAGTCAAATTGTCAAAATAGAAGGTGTCTTTTCCTACTTCACCTTTGGTTTTATCTACAGCAAAATTGGCCGTTAAAAAATTGGTATTGCCGCCTATACTCTGGTATTTGTCCCTGTAATTAATGACAGTAGGCGTAAACACACCATTGGCATTTTCTGTACCCACTACTTCCAATACAGGAATTCTCTCTGTGGTTGCTAAAAATTTATACAATACTTGTTTTCGGGGGATGGGTGTTTTGCCC
>CAMAQS010000091.1 GCA_945860565.1 Chitinophaga pinensis
ATCTTTTACTTCTGGTTTGGTTCAGGTAAAATATACGTTATCTCGTTTTTAGTGATTGTTAGAGAATTTTGTAATAATTGCCAATATTTTGGTAGAATAGTTTTGTAAATTCAACATCACAATTTGATTCATATAAATTTTCATGGTTATCATATCCGCAATATGGTGTAGTTTTGAATTTTAATGGATTTTAATCTTTTAATTTCAAATTAAACCAACCCCACTCTTTTATTTTTCATTCTTGGTATTGTTGCAACATTGGTAAAAAGCGACTTGGAAATTCCCGCTTCTACCAGCAAATTCATTTCACTTTATCTCTTGTTTTCAATTGGATTTAAAGGGGGTCAAGAATTGGCGCACAGTGAAATCACTGCTGAGATATGGTACTCTATCTTGTTTGGACTGGCCCTTTCATCTTTAGTACCGCTTTATACATTTTTCATTTTAAAACGTCGAATGTCGGCAAGCAATTCTGCAGCGGTAGCCGCCACTTATGGCTCTGTAAGTGCTGTTACGTTTGTATCGGCGGCGGCATTTTAGAAGCCCAAAAACTGACTTTTGGTGGACACATGGTGGCCGTGATGGCTTTAATGGAATCGCCGGCAATTATTGTTGGGGTAATATTGCTCAATCGCTATCAAACGAATAAAACGAAACCTTCCAATTTTAAAAACATCTTACACCATTCTCTTACCAATGGCAGCGTATTGATGATTTTGGGCAGTTTGCTTATAGGAATAGTGGCAGATTCAAAACAAGCAGAAGGAATTAAACCATTTACCACTGATATTTTCAAAGGATTTTTAGCAATTTTCCTATTAGAAATGGGAATGATAACGGCTAAAAGAATATCGTCATTTAAAACTTATGGTTGGTTTTTGGCTGGTTTTGCCATACTTATTCCGGCAATAAATGGATGTAGTGTTGCTTATTTGAGTGGTTTTATAACGGCAGACATTGGCAATCGATTCATTTTCGCCATCTTGGCAGGTAGCGCCTCCTATATTGCTGTTCCAGCAGCCATGCGCATAGCAGCACCTGAATCAGACCCCGGTTTATACCTTCCCATGGCATTGGGACTTACTTTTCCATTCAACATAACTTTGGGTATGCCCTTGTATTATTCGATCATACAAAATACCTTTTAATCATAATTTTATGGTCACTTTATGATTAAGTGAGCGTAAATTCATGGTTAATTAACATTTTCTCCTCATGAAAATGTAAAATTCCTACCAATTCATTAGTATTTTTCATAGATAATCTTCAATTTGCAAATGATATTTGCAGAAAATATATTTTACTATAATTAACACTATAAAAACAAAAGAAAAACAATTACGTTACATATCGTAAAATATTTATCGTATTAGAAAACCCATTGCCACTCTAACAACCACAAAACCAGAAAAAAATCTATGTTTCCAGCTTTACCTCTTAGTATTACCACCTTTTTTATATTAACAACCATAGCTGCCCTTATTTGGTATTATAAGATTTTGGCCTCAGTTTCCAAAACCATAGCCAAAAATTTTGCTATCATTTCTGTAATATGGCTTGTATTTCAAATGTGGCTTGCAATCAATGAAGTTTATTTAAATGGAGTGAATGCCATGCCGCCTAAAATTGTGCTCTATGGTATCATTCCCGCTTTTATCATAATTGCAATAATCCTAATCTTACCAAGTGGAAGGGCATTTTTTAGTAAAGTTTCTGCGATGAAGTTGATACAATTTCATATTATCAGAATACCCATTGAACTTACCTTATTTTGGCTGTATGGTCACAAATTTGTTCCAAAAATAATGACGTTTTCGGGGTTGAATTTCGATATTGTCGCAGGAATTGCTGCTTTAATTATCGCCCTTTACTACATTTTTATTGGAAGAGTAAAACGCTGGGTACTTGTCGTATTCAATGTAGTTTCTTTATTGTTATTGATAAATATCTTGACAATTGCGGCATTATCCATCCAATCTCCCATACAGAAATTTGGAATTACGGATCCAAATATAGCCGTATTGGGATTTCCTTTCTGTTGGCTTCCTGTTTATTTGGTTCCATTGGTATTAATTAGCCACATTGGCAGTTTATGGAAACTGGCCCAAGCACCTGTAAATCGACCAGCAAAAAACCAAGCTGAATAATTTATTACTATAGTCCAAATTTAGGTTTGATGAACACTGGCAACAATTCAATAAATGTGGAGCAGTATATTTCTGAATTCCCACCTGAAACACAGATATTATTAAATGAGATTCGCGAAATAATTAAATCAAGTGCTCCAGAAGCAATTGAGAGCATTGCCTATCAAATGCCAGCTTATAGATACAAGGGTGCATTGGTCTATTTTGCAGGTTATAAAAACCACATTGGTTTCTACCCTGGAGCTGCTGGAATATTAGAGCACTTTGAAGAAATCAAAATCTACAAACACGCAAAAGGATCAGTTCAATTCCATATAAACCAAACACTTCCAAAGGATTTAATCCAACAAATTGTTGTTTATCGAGTTCAACAAAACAACGAAAAAGCACGCCTTAAAAAACAAAAAAAGTAAAAGTATTGAGCAAAAAAAAGTCAATCACGACTTACACTGCTCGTCTTAACATGAATCAAAGGTTTCCCATTAAGGGCTTGGATTAAAGTAAACGTTGCCAGAGATAGGTAAAGCATGGCTATAACCAAAACCCAATATTTATTTGCCACGAAATAATATGCCAAAAACGGCAACAATTGCAAGGCGTGCATTCCGATAAAATGTGCCACCCGTGGATCTCCAAATTTGGTACTCCAATTTAACAAAGGCAATCCAGGACCACCATCGGCACCTCCAATGGTGTGGGTTAATTTTGAACCCATTAAAAATCCCTCGAAAGAAAAAACAACAAAAATCCAGAGTGCCATCCTAATGGCCCACAAATAACTTGTTGGTAAGTCAGGAAATTGATTAACCATAAACAACCAACCCACATAAGCGGTATAAATGGTTACCGCTGAAGCGGCCAATGCCATTAAAGAATACATGGAGGCATAAAACGACGAACTTAAATTAAAATGCGACAATTGTCCGCGGTTCGCTTGAATAGCAATATAAATAATTTCAAATCCCAATAAAATAATTACGGTCCAGTTGAAAAAAGCCAAGTTAAATTTAGGCAAATAAGCACAATACCAGCCCATAGCCCAAGCATATAAAAAAGTTGAAAAAGCAAATTTAAAGGGTTTTATCCAGGCATTAATTCCTAAGACTTGCACTTGTGTTGTTTTACTTAAAACCAGACATACGATTGAAAATCCCAAACAGATTAAACCATAAAAATACATTTCAGGATTTCGAAATTTCAATTCTTCCAAAAAGGCTTGCATCTTGTCAAAGGTACAAATTGTTCCGATTTATTGCATATAGGTTTATTATAGGTCCGTTATAAAATTGTTATTTCATGTCGATTGTATTGGCGAATTCATGAAAAATTTGTATATTCGAAAATGATGAATTTCAAGGTTTTAACTACAAATGTCCCCGTTGAGTTACACCGCTACTTGAAAGATTACCTTCAAGAGAATCCAGATGCTCATCTAATCATTGGATGCGACTCCAAAAACCACGAAAACCACACCATGTATGGATTGGTGATTGTACTTTATAAGCCAAAAAAAGGGGGTCACGTGTTGTATGCCAAACACCGTATTCCGCGTGTGAAAGAACGTTGGAATAGATTGTGGAAAGAGGTAGAACTTTCGGTAGACTTGGCAAACTCATTGGTTGAAAATGGACTGCCCAAGGCTCAGTTTATTGATTTAGACTTAAATCCCGACCCTAAATTCAAATCCAACGACGTTGTTCGTGCGGCTGTAGGTTTCGTGGAATCAATGGGCTACATTGCACGCACAAAACCATACAGCTTATGTGCTAGTTATGCTGCGGATAAAGTCTGTGCCTAATTTTTTGCGTATATCAATCATTTAGGGCTGTTGGTCGACAAAACCAAACAATTTTGCCAAACCCATATTAATACGCACTCTTTCATTCCCAAATATCTATGATACAGGTTCAACAGATTTACAAATATTTTGATGATAAATGTGTAAACGACAACATTTCCCTCGAAATAAAACAAGGCACTATTTACGGTTTATTAGGTCCAAATGGAGCGGGGAAAACCACCCTTATCCGCATGCTTGCAACCGTTACAAAAGCCGATAAAGGAAAAATTCTGTTCCATAATGAACCCTTATCTACCAAACACATTCCCTTCATCGGATATATGCCTGAAGAGCGCGGATTATATAGAAAAATGACGGTGGTAGATCAACTTTTGTATTTTGCAGAGTTAAAAGGCATTAAAAGATCGGATGCAAAACAAGAAGTAAAACACTGGATGAATAAATTGGACATTGTAGAATGGGCCGATAAAAAAATGGAAGAATTGAGCAAAGGGATGGCTCAAAAAATTCAATTTGTAAGCACTATTTTACATAAACCAACATTTCTAATACTCGATGAGCCTTTTAGTGGTTTTGACCCAGTAAATGCAGATTTGGTTAAAGACTTAATCATCGACATGAAGAATCAAGGAACCACCATTTTGTTTTCAACCCATAGAATGGACAATGTAGAAGAATTGTGCGACCAAATTGCCATCATTCATCAAGGTAAAAAGATATTAGACGGTGAAATTCAATCTGTGCGTAGGTCCTTCTTTAAAAATGAATATGACCTCACATTTTCATCCTCTGACGTTTCTATCCCATCACATTTTAACTTGGCTAATCCGGTTAAAACATCGATCAATCGCAGCGAATACCGCGTTCAGCTAACCGAAAGTCAATCCCCCCAAGAACTTCTAGATTTTGCATATAACACCAAATCCCTCATAGGATTTCAAGAGTTCGTTCCTTCCATCCACCAAATATTTGTAAACCAAGTCTCTACAAAATGAAAAACATCTGGGTCATTCTAAAGAAAGAATATTTAACACGGGTTAAAAACAAAACATTTATCGTGATGACGTTTTTGGCGCCTGTATTGATTGCGAGCTTTTATGGTGGAGCCATTTATTTGGCGACTACTGGTGCCGAAGACAATACCGTTAGAAAGGTATACATCAGTTCAAACAGCGATATAACTAACATTAAAAAAAACAAAATTGACAATTATCTTTTCTTAAAAGCACCGGTCAATAAAGACACCATTTACAATCAAATTGAAAGAGAAGAAATTGATGCTTGGTTAGACATTCAAGACCTTCATGTTCAAACACTGGATAGCGCCAAATTAATTGTCAAAAAATCACTTTCTGTGGTACAATTGAGCAATTTAAACAAAATTTTGAGGGATGAGGTACACACCGAGTTGTTGAAATTATCAGGGATATCACAAACTATTTTAGACAGTACTGAAATAAAGGGAGGCATAAAAATGGTTGAAATAGACAAAACAGGTGCCCTTAAACGCAGCAATAGCGAGCTAAAAAGTGGTATCGGATTTATTTTAGCCATGATCATTTACATGTTCATCTTTATTTATGGGTCAATGGTAATGCGTTCAGCCATTGAAGAAAAAACCAACCGCATTGTGGAAGTTATTGTCAGTTCTGTTGCCCCATTTCACTTAATGATGGGCAAAGTATTGGGTGTGGCTTTGGTGGGATTAACACAGTTTTTGGCCTGGATCATATTGAGTTTTGGACTCTTATTTGGCATCGGTCAATTCATCAAACCAGATGTTGGTAAAACAGGAATTCCCCCAGAAGCAATGGGAAACAATGCCGATTTAGCAGGCGCTCAAGGCTTTGATTTTATTCAACAATTGCAAAGTTTGCCCTTTGGCCAAATCATTTCTATTTTTATTATTTTCTTTTTGGGGGGATATCTACTGTATAGCAGCATTTTCGCGGCCATCGGAGCAGCGGTAAATCAAGAAACAGATGTTCAACAGTTTATGTTGCCTGTAAGTTTGCCGTTGGTATTTGGATTTATAATTGCTCAATCGGTTGTATTTCAATCTCCAAATGGCAATTTAGCTAAAATATTCTCCATGATTCCATTAACCAGCCCCGTTGTGATGGTGGTTAGAATACCCTTTGGTGTGCCATGGAGCGAGGTTTTACTCAGTGCCACTATCCTATTTGCTACGTTTATTTTTATGGTTTGGGTGTCCGCTAAGATTTACCGCGTGGGCATATTAATGTACGGCAAAAAACCAACTTGGAGAGATTTCTACAGGTGGATGAAGCAATCTTAACCCTACAATAAATCCAATTGTGGACTGTCTGGACGAATAATTGGTTCAGCAGGTGGTTTGATTACTTCGGCCTGGATCTCAATGATATCCTCATCTTCTGAAATGGATAGGTCTTCATCTTCTACAAATGCAGGTTCACCCAATTTCTCAGTTAACAAGGTCACTTTCTTTACGGTATCCAAACTCAATCGGTTACCGATAGATTTCCAGCCTTTCACATCTACAAACTCAGAAATGTTTATTTCTTGGGTTTCTTTGATGCCCTTTTTATTTTCTGTTATCACTTCAACCATCATTGGGTTAGCCAACGACAGGGCCAGCAAGGCAGAACCTTTCTCTTCGCTGATAAATGTAAACGTTTTCTCCATGGTGCTGGTTTCTATCAAGAAACGTTTCACAAAGTGGTGCTTGGTTTTTCCATCGAGATACACAACCTGTAGCGGTATATTGTCGTAATATTTCTGAATATGGTAAACTTGTGAAGGTTCGTAACGATTGATAAGTTCATAACTGGTAATCTCGTAATTCCCGTCATTGTAAATTACAAGCAACCTGTCTTCACCCATAAACTCACCCATGTACTGACCTTTTTCATCGCCGTTTAAGCGACCCGTCATGGTATCCCACCAAATTTTAACACCGCCAAGGGTAGATCCACCTTTTTCTTTTAAATCAACCCTTTTTACAGGGTATTTCGTGATTTGATTTCCAGATGCGTTTTTTCCTTTAATGGCCAATTTGGCAAAATCATATTCAAAACTCTTAATTCGGGCATTGGCTGATGCACTCAAATGGATTGTAACTTTTTCAGCCTCTCCATTGGCATTTGAAGAAAAATACAACACATTGGATTTGGCATTTTCATTGGCCATATTGTAAATTTTCTCACGAATTAAACCGGTTGCATTAAATCGTTTGGCCATGGCTTTTTTACCTAAACCATCCCAATAAATTAAATTGTAAGTGGTTCGTTCATCGTTTTTACGCCATACATCCACGTGTATTAAATCCTTCCCAAAGAAATGTTTATCGGTAACTTTTGCAATAGAATAACTGCCATCGCTGCGGAATGCAATGATATCATCAATGTCGCTACAATCAAGAATGAAGGTATCTTTT
>CAMAQS010000092.1 GCA_945860565.1 Chitinophaga pinensis
TTGGAAATCTTTCTTTGGTGATTTTTATATAGGGATAACTTTTGTCGTCTTTGAGATTAATGTTATATCTTGGTTGGAACTCCTTGATTAAACTATTCTCCAAGAGCAGTGCATCCATCTCCGTATCGACTACGGTATATTCAATAAGAACTATTTTACTTACGAGTAGTGATGTTTTAAAATTCTCGTGGTGATTTTTAGTAAAGTAACTGGATACCCTGCGTTTTAAATTCTTGGCTTTGCCAACATAAATAATGACACTTTCTTTATCAAAATATTTATATACTCCAGGAGCTTCAGGGAGGGCCAGAATAAAATCGCGGAGTGTTGGAGGTGCCATTTTGCAAATTTACACTACAAATGCAAAGTTATGTGTTCAGCTGTTACTGTATTTCCATAGAACAAACTAGCCATGCCATTAAATTCATAATATTGCTCAGTAGTAAAAAACTCTACCAACCCCGGCTTGTGTTTTTCTAATTTAAATTCAGGATGTAATTTCAAATATTGCTTTAAACTTTTGGCAACTACCTCACCTTGTGAAATAATTTTCACATTTGGGGGCAGACATTTCTCTATGGAATCAATGAGCAGTGGATAATGGGTACAACCCAATATAAGTGTATCAATATTAGGAGATTGTAGAAACAACTTTTGCAAATGATGGGCTACAAAAAAATCTGTACCAGACATACCGACCAGTCTGTTTTCTACTAAATGCACCCAAATTGGACATGCTTCTTGATAAACTTTGATATTGGGGAAGAATTTTTCAATTTCAATTACATAAGAATTTGACCGAATGGTTCCAACGGTTCCAACTATGCCAACTTGATTGGTTCTTGAGAAATTCCCGACTACTTCAGTAGTCGGGCGAATAACTCCCAAGACGTTTTTTATATCTGAGCGTTTGGGTAAATCCACTTGTTGAATCTGACGAAGAGCTTTTGCAGAAGCCGTGTTGCAAGCCAAAATCACCAAATCACAGCCATTGTCGAAAAGCCAATTTACACATTGCAAAGTATACTCATAAACGATATCAAATGAACGATTGCCATAAGGTGCACGTGCATTGTCGCCAAGGTACACAAAATCATGGTTTGGCAGTTCCTTAACGAGCGATTTTAGCACTGTTAACCCTCCATAACCCGAATCGAACACCCCTATTTTTGACATTGAAAAACGAAGATATAAAAAGGCCTTCGATAAATCGAAGGCCTTGAACAATATTTAGAAATTATATTTATTTAATTTTTAACATGTACTTAATAACGGCATCGGTAATGTCGTCGTTGGTATTGGCAGTCCAAATAACCATACCAGTGGCATTATCAATTACAGAGGAATACCCCTTTTTAGCGGCAACTTCACCAACTGCTTTTTTAATTTCGTCAACAATTGGTTTCAATAAATTTCCACGTTGAGCCTGTATTTCACGGTTCCCAATTTGTTCAGTTTCTTGATATTCTTGAACCAAGCGCTCATAACTTTTTTGTAAAAGTTCAAGTTGAGCTTGAGACGCACCAGATTTAACTTTGGTTTCGTATTCTTTTTGTTTACTTTGAATTTCCATTTGTAAGCCTTTTATTGCTTCATCGTATTGCTGAGCAATTTGAGCCAATTTCATCTCAGCAGTATCTTTACCTGGAAGAGTATCAATAATAAGTTGAGTGTTTACAAAAGCGATTTTTTGAGTTTGAGCAGCAGCGAAATGGGCTCCACAGGAGATAATTGCTACCAAAAGAAGAATTTTTTTCATTTGTCTATTTTTATTTTTTTTCTATTTCTGTTTTATTTTTAGGATTTTCAGTTTCGGTAAGCGGTATACCTAATTCTTCCATTACCTCATACGTTTTATCGTATTTTGGATTTGCATATAACATTTGCACACCAGAAGCCTTGTCGAAGATAAAGTCAAAGCCTTCCTTTTTCGCCACTTTTTGAACCGCATTAAACATTTTATCTTGAATGGGTTTAATTAGTTGTTCTCTTTTTTTAAATAAATCGCCATTGGCACCAAATTTTTCCTCACGAAATTTAATCAAAGCCTTTTCTTGTTCAGTAATAGTGGCCTTTTTTTGATTTCTTTGATCGGTGGTAAGCAATATTTCTTCTGCAGAGAAATTCTTTTGAAGCTGATTTAAATTGGTTTCCAACTTTAATGCCTCCCCTTCCCATGCAGCCGCGGCATCATCTAATTGTTGCTGTGCTGATTTATACTCGGGCATTCTACCCAAAATAAAGTCTGTGTCAATATATGCCAAAGACAACCTTTGAGCGCTCAACGATATAGACATCATTGCCAAAACCATTAAAAATAGTTGTTTTAAGCTTGAGCTAAGAGGTATATTCTTCATTTATTGTATAACGATTTGCGAAATTATTGATTTTCTCTGACTTTCATGGATGTTTTAATCGGATTTCTTTTGAGAATAACGAATTACTGCGATTTAACGCCCTATCCATCATTAAAAACTCAAATTTAACTGTATCCAACTTCAATCCATAAGGTCTAGCAGGTATGGTCATTAAAATATCTCCCTGTATTTTTTTGTGTTTACCACTGGGTGTTAAATAAGGCAACCTTTCGTGAAACTGTAAGGTGTCATTTATCCCAAATGGATTCAAAGGTTTACTCCATACTCCATTGGTTTTAAAATAGATCCAACAGAAAAAATTATAAAATGCCAGTTTTTTATAGGCAAAATCTCCTAAAGTATCCCAAGGTTGCAAGCCAATATCCCCGTTTTCATCCGAATAAGCAACGTTAAAATTAAGTGTACTGTCGAAGTTGTTTTCAGTGGGCACTACAAACTCGTCTTTCATGGCTATTTTTGGAATGATAGAATCCGTATTTTTGTCGTCTGCGCAACCTGTGAAAACTGAAGCACTCATACAAACCATAAAACAAATCCATAACTTGCCCATAAATGAGGACAAATTTAAGGAAATATGTTTTGAGTTATATGAATTCCAAAAAGACAACAATAGAATATACGCTCAATGGTTAAATTTATTGTATGAGGTCGACAAACCACTAAAAAACCTCGCTGATATTCCATTTTTACCCATTTCATGTTTTAAGAATGGATTGGTTTCCTGCTATGACCAACACGAAATAGAATTCACATCGAGTAGCACAACAGGTTTGGGTGTTTCGCGACATTACATCCATAAGACAGAAGACTATAAAAACACCTTTTTGGCAGGTTTTAAAGCATTTTCAAGTGCACAACCTTATGATTTTATTGCTGCCTTATTGCCTAGTTATTTAGACCGAAATGGCTCTGGATTAATATATATGGTTCAACATCTTATGGAAGAGCCTGGTGTATCGGGTAAATTCTACAATTTAGACGTAGATTCTTTGTTGCAAGATTTAACATCCCCCGAAAACAAAAATAAAAAAATATTGCTTTTTGGTGTGACTTTCGCCCTTATCCAGTTTGCGAAATTTACAGGAAAATTAAATTTAAATATTGATGTCATTGAAACTGGTGGCATGAAGGGAAAAGGTCCAGAATGGGTGCGCGAAGAATTGCACACATACCTTTGTAAACAATGGGGAATACAAAATATTTACAGTGAATACGGCATGACAGAACTGACTTCACAAGCCTATTCACATGGTCAAGGCCGATTTATTTGTCCTCCATGGATGAAAATACTCATCCAAGACCCATCCGATTATACTGCCTTTTTGAGTTATGGCAAAACTGGACGAATTTGCGTTATTGACCTGATGAATTACCACAGTTGCGCATTTATCGCCACAGATGATCTCGGTCGCTTAAATAAGGATGGCAGTTTTGAGATAATGGGAAGAATAGATTATTCTGATTTGCGTGGATGCAATTTATTGGTTTAAGCCAATTCCTCTGTTTGGTCGTCATCCATAGACAACAAACTTTCCTTGAGTTCGAATTTTGGATTGATAAATTTCTCAAAAGCCAATATCAAAGCAGGTAGTAAGAACAAATTTGTGGCAGCACCGCCCAAAATTGTTAATCCGGTTAACCAACCCAAAGCTTGTGTTCCTTGAAAACTGGAGAATACAAAAATGAAAAATCCAGCACACACAGCCAAAGAGGAATAGATTAAACTTAATCCTACTTCGTGTATTGTTAACTGCAAAGATTCTCTTACGTTTTTTCGATTTTTAATCAATTCTCTTCTAAAGACGGATACAAAATGGATAGTTGCATCCACGGTTATTCCAAATGCAATGCTAAAAATTAAGATTGTACTTGGCTTTAAGGATATATGAAAATAACCCATGGTACCTGCCGTTATTAGCAACGGTATAATATTTGGAATAATGGCAATAAGTATCATTTTCCAACTAGGAAACAAAAAAGTCATGGTCAAAGAAATAATAAGCAAAGACCAAAAAGTAGATTGCACTAAACTTTTATATAAGTATGAATTTCCTTTTAGAAATATGGTACTGGTTCCTGTAATTTGAACATTGTACTCTTGGGCTGGAAAAATATCTTTTGCAATTTTTGTAACTGCTGTATTGATGGAATCCATGCTTTTGGAGCCAACATCTTTCATTTGGTAACTAATGCGCATTTCGGTAAAGGTGGAGTCCATAAGACCCCGAATTAAGGCATTATTTTGTTTGTTGCCGCCTTGTGGAAACTTCAACACCAGCTCACCAAAATCAGTCGCTTTGGGAATTCTATAATACAATGGATTGTCGTCGTTGGCTGCCTGATTTGCTGCCGATACCACTTCAACAATGGACATTGGCTTAGAAAGTTCTTCAAATTCTTTGAGTGCGCGTTGTAGGCGGCGGCCTTTAGACAACATTTCTACAGACAACACATCGCCTTCTTCGTAAGAAGTGACAATGATTTCGTATGGCATTGCACCATGAAAATTCGTCTGAATATACTCTAAATCCTTGTAAATTTTTGAATCATGGGGGATGTCGTCTACTATAAATGCCAATGGGCGCAAACGGACTAAAAACACGGACGATATGACGGTCAACAAAAAAAACCAATAGAAAACACGTCTTTTGTGGTTAAATACTATTTTTTCGACCCAATTTAAAAACCCGTTAAATGTATTGTTGTCTAAATGTGCAGTTTGTTTTAGACTCGGTTTTGGCAAATAAGAATAGATAATAGGTATACCAATTATATTAATGAAAAATATGATATTAATGGTAATGAATGCCACCAAACCGAATTGTTCGAGCATGGTTACATTGGTAAAATAAAAGGTACCAAATCCAACAGCAGTAGTAAAATTGATGAGAAAAGTAGCGACCCCCACGTGAGACATAATGCGGGTTAGTGATTTGGCTTTGTTTCTTAATTTCCGAAACTGATCGTGGTACTGATTTATCAAATAAATGGTATTTTGAACCCCAACAACCACCAACAAAGGTGGCAATATTCCCGATAATAAGTTCAATTTATATCCCAACAAAGCCGTAATTCCAAGCATGGTAACTTCGCCAATGGCAATAAACAACAGAGAGATTAGTAAGGTTTTTATTGACTTAAAAAGAATGAGTATGAGTATAGCTGTTACAATAAATGCCAAAACGGTAAACATGAGAATTTCATCTTTTACGGTTGTTGCATTTCTATATCGAATAAATGGCAAACCCGAAGTATGAATTTCACGGTTAGTGGCCAATCCAAAATGATTGAGTTTGCCTGTAACTTCTTCTAATAATTTTATTCTTCCTTTGCTGTTTAATATAGAATCATTCAGGGTAATAATAATTAAGGAAACCTTCTTTTGGGGATTATATATGAGACCTTCATAAAACTTCAATTGAAGGAATTTTTTCTTTATTGAGTCAAGTTCGCTCTGGTTTTTGGGGATGCTTGGCACAAGTGCGTGCATTTGCAATAAATCCGTATTGGTATCGAGATATAGATTATAGAGTGTAACGGGTGAAAGGATGTTTTTTACTCCGTCTATTTTAGCGATAGAATCTGCTGTAGTTCTAAATTTGGCAAAAAAGGCTAAGTCAAATAATTCTGGTGTAGAAATGGCTGCAACCAATTTATTACCATCGTGGCCAAACTTCTTTTTGAATTCTTCATAAAATACAACATCGGCATCATCGGAAGGAACCAATTTTTGCATTGAATACTCTAATTCTACTTTGGTAGCATAATACGACATCACACCGGTAAACAGCAGAATGCCTACAACAAAAAATATGCGGTTCTTTAAGATAAACGTTGCGATGCGCGTCCAAAACATGGGGGGACAAAGTTAAGTCAAGCGACGTTGATTACAAAAAGTGAATTTCGCATTCAATGCAAAAAAAATTGGAGTAGGTTTTTGTACCTATTGCAATAAAAAATCCGTAAAATCATTCCATCAAAAGTGCCGCAGTAGGATTTGATATGCTAATTTTGCCAACATCTCATATTGCATAAAATATCTCTAAAACGGCAAAAGAAAAATAAACATGATATATGAAAATATGAACCCCAGTGCCGATTGGTTTTTCAATAAAAATTCTAAGTGGATGTTGGAATATACTGAATTAAGAAAAACAGTATTGGAAACTGGACTTAATGAAGAGCTAAAATGGGGTTGTCCATGTTATACTAGGCAAAACAGCAATATACTACTCATTCACGGCTTCAAAAACTATTGTGCGATATTGTTCATGCAAGGAGCATTGCTCACCGACCCCGAAGCAATGCTTATCCAACAAACTGAAAATGTGCAATCTGCTAGGCAGTTGCGGTTCAAAAGCATAGAAGAGATAAATGCACACAAAGAGCACATTATTGCCTTCATTGAAGAAGCGATGAGAATTGACGCGGCCGGAATAAAAGTAGTTCCTAAAGCAATCTCTGAATATAAAATCCCACTTGAGTTTCAGGGTATTTTAGATACCAATCCTGAATTAAACATTGCCTTTAACGCATTAACCCCTGGTAGGCAGCGCGGATATTTGTTGTATTTCTCGAATGCTAAACAATCAAAAACGCGCGAATCACGAATTGAAAAATACATCCCACACATATTAAACGGCAAAGGATTAGAGGATTGACGCTTAGAGTATCTTACCTGAAATTGCTGGCTTAAAACAGACATCTCCCATTATTATTCAATAGCAATTTTTTTGCGATTTTCAAGAATAATAATCCTTGCACATGCAATTATTGCAAACACTACTACAATTT